>NZ_JBEJZY010000035.1:0-60014 GCF_040256935.1 Photorhabdus viridis | reverse complement strand
AACATCGGCAGGAGAGTCAAGAGATTGCACGAGCGATTGTCCTCTATGGTTAGCCAACGAACAGGCCACTTTCACCAGGCGGTTGGTACGGCGTTTATCACCTAATTCCGCATGTTGAAACGTGTCATTTGCCCATTGTTCGGCGCAAGTTGAAAACATAAAGATTACCTCAAGTCGTGTTTTTTATTGAGATCAATCTATGAGGGAAAAGTTCAATAACGCGGGGGCGGGTTAAAATATTTGTGTAGGAAAGACAGGCTCTTTCCGCCGTGCCACATCATGTGGTTGAGGTGTAAACATATACGTATTTACTCTTATCTGTTATCCATTAGTCAGGAACGTACCTTGTTGAGATCATGACTGATATTGCGCAGCCGCTGCGGTTAAACGCTGACGCAAATTATCTTCCATGGTGGACAACTCTTTCTCAATCTCTATACGGATATGCACTCTATATGCTTTATCCATATACACAATGGATTAAATAATAGTTTTATTTAAATATTCATATCGATATTATATTTTCTTTACCACAATGATTTATACATTAAAATAACCAAAGTTAATATAAATCCATAATATGATATTTTATTTAAATCAAAGAATCACGTAAATTAAGTCGTGATAATATCTAAAGCATGAGTTTTATTTTATTTTATTTTATTTTATTTTATTTTATTTTATTTTATTTTATTTTATTTTATTTTATTTTAAATATTGCAAACAGTTTTAATGAAAAACCCAATATTAATTATTTTTAAATTAAATTGGATTTATAATTAACAGAATAAGGTGGTTTTTATATTTTTATATTTTTATATTTTTATATTTTTATATTTATTATCATCCTTCTTAATAATAAATAATGAAACTATTATATTGGTAAAAGTAAGCTAATGTTCACATGGTGCATTATGAAATAGATTTTAATTAGTTTACTATTGTTATGTTTACTGTGTTAATAATATAGGATTGTAATTCTGGGTTAAATTGAAAAATAAAGTTATAAATTTCAATGACATTTAAAATAAAAGATTTATATTTTTTATATTTGCGATTTTTCAAAAATAAAAACTTTTTAGTTTTTTATTGAAATATAATTATATATGGTATAACTTATTAGCAATTCTTATCTGGTCGTTATAGAGATATTTTATTTATTGTAAGAGGATATAATAGTTGATAAAGAAATCTTAACGTGAATATTTAATAAATAAGGTAAAGTAATTATATAAGAGCAGATTTCTATCGTGTGTATAGAAATATGTTTTTTATTTCTAATTTTTTAATGGATTTTTTATGTTGTTAAAAAAACTTGATTGGTATTAGTTATATCATGAATTGCTTTTTTCTAGGCAATGCAAATGTCGGTAATATAAATACATATTTTCAGTCTGTGTTTTTTATACTGCTGTAAGTAATTCAGTGTATTTATCATTACTGGATAGAAATAGACTAAAAGTAAAAATCCCATTCCATTGATTTTAATGATTATCTTTCTGGTAAGGATATTTTCATTATTGACGGAATTTACTGAAAAAATAATGCTGTTGATTATTATATTAACGATAAATTATGTGTAAATATTGTGGAGATTTCAAAACTTTGTTTATTAAATGTTAATTACTGATAGTAAATTCGTATCTGGCGGTTTGATTTTAACTATTTTTTGATCGATTGGCGTATAGATAATTATGATAAGATTATTAAATATAAGCTCGTTATTACATTGGCCTTGGTTAAATCATAGTTATTATATTTGTTCTTGTTTTCTTTACAAGGAATTAACAAACTTAAATATTAGTTTTCCCAAAACGGTGACTCATTTTTATTTGGTTAAGTAGTTGTATTCAACATGCAGTCATTTTTTGCGGCGGGATATTAGGTTTTTTACTTGCCGGATGATGAAGCAACTTACTTATTATTTTAAGGGAGTAAATGCCCTTCTTTCTTTATTTCTGGAGATGACTTTTGACTTCTCTTGCTTATGTTGACGCTCTTTGCGCGCTTGATCATCCCTATCGTACCGATAGTGCTTGCGACCAACTGTTTGACGCGGCTATGCGCGAACTGACACGGTATCATTGTGAACAAACCCCTGGTTATCACCAATGGCTGAAGGCTAACGGCCTGGATGATCAAAAACTGGAAACACTAAACGATTGGTCGCGCTTGCCGCCCATTTTCGCTAATTATTTTAAACATCAGTTGCTGCTCAGCGCCACCGGTCAGGATGCGCTGGAATTGACCTCATCCGGGACAACAGGTCAGAAAAGCCGTATGCGTTACGATACACGCAGTATACAGGCGGCTCAGAATATGGTTGAACGGATTTTCGAGTATTACGGCTGGAATACACCGCAACAACCCTGCAACTACTTACTGTTAAGCTATGAACCCGCCGGAGCGATTACTCTGGGAACCGCCTATACCGACCAGTACCTGTGTAAATACGCGCCAGTGAATCAAGCCTGTTATGCACTGCGCCACAATGGAAAAAGCAATGAGTTTGATCCGTTTGGCGTTATCCGAGCCTTGCAGGAGTTTGCTGAGCAAGGGCTGCCGGTGCGTATGCTAGGCTTTCCGGCATTCCTGTGGTTCGCATTGGAACG
Organism: Photorhabdus viridis; assembly: GCF_040256935.1. NCBI lineage: Bacteria > Pseudomonadati > Pseudomonadota > Gammaproteobacteria > Enterobacterales > Morganellaceae > Photorhabdus > Photorhabdus viridis. The sequence continues at coordinate 57,402 of NZ_JBEJZY010000035.1, read as the reverse complement.
GATGCAAGAAATGGGCCTGCCGCCGATACAGTTACATCCTGAGTCACTGGTATTTTTAGGGGGTGGCTGGAAAACACACGTCGATAAAGCCATTCCAAGATCGTTGTTGTACCAGCGTTTAGGTGAACAACTGGGGATCCCTGACGAACGTTGCCGGGATGGTTATGGTTCGGTTGAACATCCGGTGCCTTATGTTGAGTGTCGGCATCACCATTTTCATGTACCAACTTATGCCCGCGCCTATATTCGTGATACGGCTAATATGGCGGTTCAACCCTATGGTAAACCTGGTTTTCTGCATCTGACATCGCCTTATATCACCTCTAGCCCGGCACACAGTATCGTGGTGAGCGATTTGGCAGTGCTGCATTCAGCCGTTGAATGCGGTTGTGGGTTGGCTACTGATTGGTTTGAGTTACTGGGTCGCGCCGGTACAAGTAAAAGCCGCAGCTGCGCGATTGCGGCCTCTGAGTTGATAAAGGAGTCCTGAAATGTATTTAGTTAATGGCAAGATAATATCTGACTTGGAGCCCGCCGCAGTATTAGCCGAACTTAAAAGCAGCCTTGCGGATACGCTGGCTTGTCCCCCAAGTGTACAACAAGTATTGAACTGTGCCGGGCGCTTTGCCGACAGTCTCGATACCATCGCTTCTGAGCTTGCGCTAGATACAGCGGCAATCGCCGCTTTACGCGGTTTTTGTCGTCGTGATTTGCTGGAGGCGAAGTTACGGCACGAGTTGGGTGAACAACCATTTTCCCTGCGTCGTTTTGACTATACACAGCCCCGTTTTGAAACCTGGCAACCTCTGGGGCTGGTGGTGCATATCACACCGGCTAATGCTCCGTTGCTGCCATTTATGGCTGTGCTGGAGAGTTTGCTGGTAGGTAATGTTAACTGGCTACGCCCCAGTAGCAGCGATCATGGCCTCAACGCACAGTTATTGGCGGAATTCCTGCGCCATGACCTGAGTGGCGAGTTGGTTCCTTATGTCTCCGTATTACCTTTACCGTCTGATCAACTGTCAACGTTGCTGGAGTGCGCTGATGCTGTGTCAGCCTGGGGAAGTCATACCGCATTGACAGCCATCCGTAGTCAATTGCGACCGGGTTGCCGCTGGATCGACTGGGGACATCGTATCAGCTTTACCTATCTGGATCCGAAGTCTGCCGACCATACTGATTACGATGCGTTGGCTGATGATGTTTGCCGGTTTGATCAACAAGCTTGCTCCAGCCCACAGTGTTTGTTGGTAGACAGTACCGACGAAAACATTTTGCGGGAGGTGGCGAGTGCCGTGGCTACTGCATTAGCACGACGGGCGCCGGTATGGCCGGCTTTACAGCCCGACATACAGGAAGCGGCTGAAATCAGCAGCCAAATGGCATTTTTGCAGTTAGATCACTCTTTTGCTGGTCTGACTGGTTCAGTAAAAGAAGGGGATGGATGGCGGGTAGCTTGGGTGCAACGTCAGGAGCTGGCGCCATCACCATTGTATCGTACCCTGCAAATTCGCCCGGCGCCACGTGCGCGACTGGTGGAAATTTTGTTGCCGTGGCGCCCCTATTTGCAAAGTTGTGCTTTGATCGCCGAAACAAATGAACTGCCGATGTTGAGCCGCCAGTTGCTGGCCGCCGGTGTCAGCCGGGTCTGTCAGGCCGGAGCGATGCACGATGGTTATGAAGGCGAGCCACATGATGGTGTTTATGCATTGACCCGGCTTGCACGACGTGTCTCAGTCAGCTTGAAATCTGAACAATTGCCGGGCCATGTCACACTGGATAAATTGGCGCTCAATCCTCCAGAACTGGCCGGGGTTCCAGTGATGGATAAAGAAAAATTTCAGCAAAATGGGGTGACGTCGAAAGCACAGGTGTTTTTCCGCAGCGGCGGCAGTAGCGGTACGCCAAAACTAGCGGGTTTTAGTCACAGAGATTATCACAGTCAGATGCAGGCTGCGGCGGATGGTCTGTTTTCCGCCGGTTTAGATCCGGCCCAGGACCGGGTAATGAATCTGCTGTATGGCAGCAACTTGTATGGTGGTTTGCTGAGTTTCTTCACTATTCTGGATAAATTATCCGTGCCGCATTACCCGATGGGAGGCCCGATCAACGATGATTTTAGCCAAATCAGGCATTTTATTGTTACACAAAGGGTTAATACACTGGTAGGGATGCCAAGCACGATATATCAGCTGTTTAAACGTGAAGAAACCGCATTACGTGCCTATGGTGGTGTGCGTAAAATTTTTGCTGGTGGTGAGCATATTAGTGAAGAGCGTCGTCAGTTTCTATCCAGCTTTGGTATCCAGGTGATCCGCTCGGCAATTTATGGCTCCGTTGATGCCGGTCCATTGGGCCATGCTTGCACCTGTTGTCACGATGGGGAATTCCATCTGTTATCTGATATTCAGTGGCTGGAAATATTGGCTCTGGATAGTGATCAGCCGATCCCGCCCGGCGAGACCGGTCGGTTAGTGTTCACGCCTTTGGCCCGGGAAGGGCAAGTGATTCAACGCTACGATTTGGGCGATTTGGGCTATTGGCTACCCTGTCTTTGTGCCTGCGGGTTGCCGGCGCCGCGTTTTAAATTGGCGGGTCGTCATGGGGTGTTGATACGGGTCGGTTCTATTTTTGTGAATCCAACCGAATTGTCAGCCGGTCTGGCGTTTCCGGTGCAGTGGTTGATAGGGAATCACGATAGCGGCGGCGAATACATCCATGTGTTAGCTGATGGTGATGTTAACCAGGTACGCGGGCATCTTATGCAATATAGAATGCTGAATCAGGTTGTCAGTGGTGGAATGCTTCAACTGGAAATTATCCCTACGCCAGCCGGACAGTTTCGCCGTCACCCGCAAAGCGGCAAAACGCCGCTGGTGCTGGATAGCCGAACCTGAGACCCATAATATTACTTTTTGAGTAAATCATGACATTATCATTACACGATTTGATTGAATATGCCCGCAATCATGCTCCTTTCTTTCGGGATCTTTATTGTAATCTGCCCCGCTCTGGCTGGACGTTGACTGATCTACCATTAATCGATCCTGCTGACTATTGGCAGCAGTCGCAACCACTGGAAAACTGGCCGGTATTGACTGGTCCTATCAATGGAGGTCATGTTTTCAAAACTGGCGGCTCGACCAGCGAAGGTAGGCTGTCGGTGTTCAGTTGCAATGAATGGCGTGCTTTCGTGCGCACATTTGGTCAAGGGTTGGCACAGCAGCTACAGCCTGATGACCGCGTTGCCAATCTATTTTTTGCCGGTGATCTGTATACCAGCCTGTTATTTATTCACGGTGCTTTGTCCTGTTCACCGGTGCCGGTGGTAGAGTTTCCGTTTACCTGTTCAGTTGATGATCGGGCGTTGGCTGACGCGATTGTCAGCCTGAGGATTAACGTTCTCGCCGGGGTGCCGGCGCAACTGTTACGTTTTGCCAGTACCTTACAGCAGAGCGGCCAGACCATGCCGGGTATTGAGCGCCTGTTGTACGGTGGCGAAAGCCTGTTTCCAGAGCAGTTGACACTATTGGGTCATATATTCCCCAATGCACGTATTGGCTCAATTGGCTGTGCCAGTGTTGATGCCGGTCTCATTGGCGCGGCTTCTCCTGATTGTGGTCACGGTGAACATCGGGTTTTTGATACGGATACGATTGTTGAAATCATTGATGAGTCCAGTGGTCAGCCGATTACCGCGTCCGGACAAAACGGCATATTGGTTGTTACCAACCTGCAACGGCGTCTGACGCCGGTTATCCGTTACCCTACTGGCGACCTTGCCTGTTGGTGTGAAGAACCTGAGCGGCCACGTCGCAAGTTCGCTTTGCAGGGGCGGGCGGGCAGTGCTCACCGGGTACGGGTTGGTACGTTATCCCTTTTCCCTGACCATATTGCTCATTTACTGCGACAGCAAGAGGGCATACTGGCCTGGCAGCTATTACTGAGCCGTCAGGATGGTATAGATAAAATAACCCTCTTGTTAGCCAGCGGCTCGTCACCGATGCCGCTTGCGACAGCAGTACATCAGACGTTGCTGGCGGCGCAACCCGCGATGGCGAATTTATGTTGTCAGGGATTACTGCATGTGGAAGTCACTTACTGCGCCCTGGAAAATATGGTCACGCATCCACGCTCCGGTAAGCTGATGCGGGTGGTTGATCATCGTGGTTATAGTGCTGAAGAGAAGGCAGCATGAGCATAAATTCAGTAACACCATTGATTCGATTATTCCGGGAAGAGGATTCTACCGGTGTCAGTACTTTGTTTCGGGTTGTTTACGGCGAAGATTATGTTTACCCGGAAGTCTATTTGCCAACCATGCTTGGCCGCTATAACGCGGCAAGACACTGGTATTCTGCTGTTGCGGTACAGGATGGCAAAGTGTTGGGGCATGCGGCGCTATGGCAGGATAAGCGCTGTTCGTTAAGCGCTGAACTGGCGCTTATCGCGGTGCACCCACAGGCGCGTGGTCAGGGGATTGCTACCGCACTGGGGAAATACTTGTGTGATCAGGCCAGGGAAATGGGGTTAAGCATACTCACTATTAAGCAGGTATCGTCACATAATCACAGCCAGCGTCTGGCTCAAAACCTGGGTTTTCACACCACAGGGTTGTTACCGGATTATGTCGCCTCGCCATTTGATCAGACACATCCGGAAAGCATCGTACTGGGTTGCTTGCCTCTGCAAAGCTGGCCCTTTCCAGAATTACACTGGCCTTCAGGTTGGCAAAATTGGCTGAACTCGGTGACTCAAGTGTTTGGTCAAGAACCTTTACAACCGGAAGAGTCGGTTGATGCCGATATCAGCATGACCAATCATGGACGCCGGCTGGAAGTGTGGGTGGAAAAGCAGACAATTGAGCGGGTAAAAGAGGTGGCGGAGTTACCCGCTCATAAACTGGTATATGTGAAACTCCCGGTAGGGGAAGGTACTCTCCAGGCTATGGAAATTTTGCAGCAAGCGGGATTTGCCTGTACGGGATTTGTGCCCGGTCATCATCATCGTTGGGAAGCTTTGCTGGTTCGGGGGCATAGCAAAAAAGAGCTGACCTTAAGCTGCCAGTTTGCCCACAACCTACACCAACAAAGTATGTATGCCTGTGCAGGCGGATAACTCTCCTGCAATGATTAGCAAAGCTCGTAGAGCCTGAATAACTTTGCCGATTAATGACAAAGTGTTGGTCTTTTGGTCAGCACTTTGAATGGATTGTGGGGTACGTAAAACCGATGTTGCCACTGATTTTAAATTCATTCGTGATGCCCACCCTTGATAAAAAATTGTATCCAATATGTTAATTAAAATGATGAATTACTAAAATCAATCAAGCTAATTTCTCCAATTTTCGGAATATTCCTATATCTTTTTAAGTAAAATTCATTGCACTATTGATCATCTATTAACCTATAAGTGGTAAGGATATGATGACCATTTTAGTTAGACCCACTCTTCGCACTGTAAACCAATGGGGAAGTCAATAGAATGGCGAAAGGCTATTATCTGCTCATTGGCGATAAAACGACCTGTGGTGGCGTTATCATCACCGGTGACCAGACCATCACATTTAACGGGCGAGCAACCGCGCGTGAAGGGGATCACGTCACCTGTGGTAAACATTCCGGTACTTACATGATTGTCGGGGGCGTAGCCAGCATGTTTAGCATGGGACGGCGATGGGCGGGCACATTAGATAGTGTCAGCACCTGCCCCTGTCAGGCCCGGCTGATCAATTCCGTAATGGACAGCTATGAAAAGCAGGATGAGACTGCTGAGCAGGTTGTCGCTCCCACAAATATGGTGGCGCAGAGTGTCTCTTCTCCGGCGAAAGCGGCGGGAAGCGTTCAGCCCGGTCCACCGCCTGTAACGCAGGCTCCCCCACCGCCGATAGCGGTGTTTACGAAATCTTGCCAGCGGGGTAAAGGCTGTACGGATGCCGGAACAGAAGCTGAACCCGCGGATAACTTCGGGCGAATGGGGATATATCAGGTGCCGTCATCTCCCGCTCCGGTAGCGGCGCAAAAGCCTGAACCGCCTCCTCAGGGCAAGAAACACCCACCTGAACCGGATAAGCCGCAGGATAAAAAATTACCGTGGTATAAACGCTGGTTTCGTGGTGGAAAAGCGAAGGCCGAAGCGGCTGCTACGGCAGTGGCGGCCACCACCCGCAGCGTGGCGGCGGATGGGGAAGCGCTGGTCATGCGTTACATTGGCGGTGGCGCTGCCAGTTCTGGGCGCTGGCTGGCGGCCCCAAATCCGTTGACGGTCGGGTTAATGGGATTGTTTTATTCACCGAAGCTGAATGAAGGCGAAGAAGACTACTTAAACCGCTATCGCCTGAGTGAGATTGCTGAACAGTTTGGCAAAGCCCCGACTCGTGTGCGTTTCCGCTGGATCAGAGATGAAAAAAGCGGCAGGATGACGGTTCAGGGGTATCACGTCAGCGCGGAAAGTGGTCTGGATAAAGTGCCGGTTCATATGATGAGGCTGAATCGGACCACGGGGAATTATGAATTTTGGGAACCGGGAGAACATCGGCCAACGATATTATGGACGCCGAACGAACAGGAATTTCAGGTTCCAGCCCATACCGGGAATGAAGAGCGGCCGTTTATTCCGTCGCAAATCACCGTATTGCCAATCCCGGAAAAAGTGGGCAGCGATATTGAATCGTTGCCGATGCCGGAAGAAAAGGATTTCCGCGATTATATTCTGATCTTCCCCATTCCCAGTATGCCGCCGGTGTATGTGTATTTGAGTAAACCGCCGGTGAAGCCGCTGGAAGTGGGGGAATATCATGATCTGGCCGGACGCAGTCGTAACGATGGGATGGATATTGATCATATTCCGTCTAAGGCGGCATTAAGAGAATATTTATCAGACAATCATCCTGAGTTGAAAAGGCATCATATAGATATAGCATTAAAAATGGGGGTCGCTATAGCAATCCCTAAACGAGTGCATCAAAAATATAGTGAAACCTATGGTGGCCGTAATTCTGTAGCTAAAAAGGTTCAAGATGCCTCTGACTTGGAAGTGGCAGTAGATAATAATTTTGATGCTCAAGCTCCAGGGCTAAAGGAAGAAGGTTATACTGATGAACAATTGAACAAGGCTCGTGAGGAATTACATCGCCTTAACAAAGAACAAGGGTGGTATAAATGATGTCTTATGTTGTGGAAATTGTTAAAAGTTTGGGACAAACAGCAGAGCAACTGATTGAAAAACACATTATTCCAGCTAATAAGTTTGAATATTTTTTTGAAGGAGACAAAGAGTTTTTTTGTAAACCAGAGCTCGGCCTAAGGTTAACTTTTCACAATGCTTCAAGACGATTGTGTTCAGTAGAATTTGTATTAATCAATATCTATGATAACAATGATTCATACAGTGGCGACATGCCTCCTCCATTTTTACACTTAATGGATAAGGTAACCGTTAGAGCACTCATTGGGGAACCTGATTCTAGTGGCGGCCCTAAAAAAGTTCCAGTAATCGGGCTTACTGGTGGATTTGATGCTTATACATGTAAATTCAGTGAACAATACCCTGATACAAATATTCATTTTTCATACTTACCTGATTTCCGGGTGGATGTATTAGCATTTGAACGAGCTGTATAACTATTTCTATGGAAAGGTCTTTAGGAACCTCTTCCATTTTCTGTCTTCATCGGATAGTGGCTAACAAACTGCTATCCGAATTCATCAGTAGGTAGTAACGAGCGAAATATCCAGATTTATAGACAGTTATAGAAAGAAAAAGAGAGATGAAATGCTTATTTTTTATAAAATCTTTCATTTTTTCAACATTCTTAGTGTAAATTTTGAACAGCCTATTGCTGACGAACCAACAGTAACTTTATGAATCTCAACATCATCAAGCTGATAACAAGAGAGCATTTTAATAATTAATTGACAGGTGAAATGTATTGCAGTATTCATTCCAATACACTTTTTCTCGCCTATACCAAATGAAAGTGGATGCCCTTCACGATCAAGCTGAAACACATAAGGGTGATTAAAAGCTTCAGCATCGAAATTCGCTAATCCGGTATAAAACAGTGCCCAGTCGCCCTCGTTAAAACAGGTATTTTTATATATCACCCTCTCTTTGAATACTCTGCCCACGGAAAGAACCGGACTAGATATACGATAGGTTTCAGTAACAATATTTCTGATATTATTTTCTGTAACAGTAATTTCGCTGGTTTTTATATAAAATAATGCAGCAACCATCAATTGCATCGTTGTTTCATGAGCGGCGATAAATGTTACCGACAGATCAGCCGCAAATTTTTCAATATTGATAAGATCTACAATTTCACTGCTAGTCGTTATTTTCCGTAAAACTTGCTGATATATGGCAATAAAAGATTCGGCAATAGAGACAAAGTCCTCTATTCCCCTAATCTGCCCATCAAAAAACATTCCTACATTCAGTGCGTGGGCAGAAAAAAATTCTGAAGCTTTCAATCCTACTAAAGAAGCAGCAAGTAAATTATTCATCCCTCTCAAATGCTTTTCAGTAATAATATTACACTCTTTTAGCGAAGATAGAAGATCGTCAGCCATTGCTCCAAAATTTATCTCCTTAAATTTTTTATGAACAAAATTCACTAAATCATTAGATTCTTCATCATTAAAAATGAGCGAATTATTAAGAAAAAAAACGAATCTAGAAATCTTACCTTTATCTGCTTCAGAAAATATTTCCAAAGGAACTCTCAACCTTTTTTTTGTTACATAATCTGAATTCAAAATGCAGGAGCAGATATCATACGAATAACAATGCCATATTTTTTTCTCATCATCGTAAAAAAAACCCTGTCCATTAGGATCACTTAATTTTGCATCATCCATTCTTTTCTTATACTCGTTTAGTAATATATTCATTATTATGCACCCATGTAAATTAACTCTTTTTTAGCGATAAATTTAACCAGCTTACTAAGCTGATCCGCCTCTGGCATCAGGTAATACATGATATTGGTATACCAATTATATTAGATTTCCTCTCATATTAACAATGTAATACAATAACGTAATATTTTCGTTACGTAATTGATATTATTTCTAGCTTAATATGACCATTTATGAGCATTATTAGAATAAGAATTGTGAATTACATCACAAAAAATTTTATTCAACCTCAGAGGTGCTAATTAAATTATCAATTAATATCAATAAGTTATCAATATATTTACTATACCGACGTATCTTGATGAGATTTATCTGCTGGTTAGCAACGCAAAAATCACTAACGCAATTTCCTGTGGCATTCAGATAAAACATAATGACGATATACTTTACATTTCGTATTTTTGCGCTACTATAAAAATATCTAATATATAATTTTCTATCCGTGTTCATAAATATAATTAAATTATAAACCACGAATTACCCAGAACGTTCATAAAATGTCGTGACGAATAGATTTTTTAAGGGAAACTTACCCAAGTTAAAATAATGAAGTATAAAAACATATTTACTTTGTATATATTTCCACTGTAACTATCGTCATGGCTATTAAATTTATAGCAGTAGAAATAGAAGTTCCAGAGAAACTATAGCTATCAGTAGCTTTATCTATTAGTTCAGGAGCCTAAGATGAAAGAAATTAAGAAAAAAGAAAAAGGTAAAATGCTTGGTGTTAATAGACATTCCTTCTTCGTTGTTAATCTAACCAATAAAATTTTAACAGGTGATGTGTTTTGGAGTAACTCTTCAAATACGAGCGCTCTAAACGTCAATGGATTATATCCAGCAACCGCTTCACTTCTTCAAGATTTCTATCCTGAAAGCGGGAAAACTGATTATTGGCGATGGACTGAAAAAGGAAGGAGATATCAATTAGATTGTTATGACAATGATATATATGTCGCCGTTGTCATTAGCGATTATGGAATTGGTGTATTACCTTCTGGAACCAGCCCAGACACATGGAAATGGTAGATTTTCCTCCATTGAATTATTTATAATTATATGGAGAATACGAGTTTTAGATTCTGTCTTAAACCATACACTGAAGCTGGTTCAATAAAAACCATGATTTTTATTGAACCAGCTTAAATATGGCAACCAAGGTCTAAAATATATAATTAACCTACGTTATCACCTTATATTTCTTTAAAAAACTGATACCTAAATCATAAAAAAACACTGTATTTTAGTCTACTATAAAATTCAATACTTTCTACGTACCATTTTAACAATACCCATAATTTCAAGACAATGCTCTTTTATCAATTACCCTAGATGACCAAATCGTGATTTATCCTGACATTCTCACTATCGGCTCTCCAGGGCTTGCTTTTCCAAAGAGTCGTTCTCGCTTCTGAACTTAAGAAAACAAAACCAACTTTCGGTAAATCTGATTAAAAAACTAAACTTTTTAAGCTTACAATTTAAATAAAAGCATAAAATTCAGATAATCATCAAAACCTACTAAAGTCATAAATATATATTTTCAACCAGATATTCAACAGAAATAACAATCATGCTTGTATTAAACAAATATCCATATTAATTGTTTAGTAATAATCGTTAATCAAGATAAATAACCCTCAGACAATCCTTCTTGCTCACCCCATTTTTTTAGCAATAATATTCGATCTTGTATATATTTTTCCGATAACACCTCTAATTTTTCTATTTTTTCTACTTGTAACTTGATAAATTTATGACTAAATTCACACCAAGAAACTAAAAAGAATTCATTATTGAAAAAAATCGACAATGGACAAGTCGTTTTCACTGTACGTACATTATTTAAATCAAAGAAGGTTATCACTATCTTTTCTTTATGATATATCGCTTTCCTAATATCAGATAATATCGAATTATTATTAGTAACTTTACTATAACCTTCCGTTTTTACAAACATTGGCGAACAGTATAGTTGAGCACGCTGTTCTTCGGGAAGTACTGCCGCGATCTTGGATATAAAACTATGAGCAGATTTAGCCAAAACAACATCATTTTGTTCAATAACCCATTTGCTACCTAAAACTAAAGCATCAATTTCATCCATTGTAAACATTAAAGGAGGCAACATAAAACCCGGTCTTAATGTATAACCTAATCCGGGTTCACCTTCTATATTTGCTCCCTGACTATTTAGCAAAGCAATATCTCGATAAAGGGTTCGCAAACTTACATTTAAATCGCCAGCCAGTAACTTACCGCTGACAGGATATCTTCTTTGTCTTAAGTATTGCAATAATACTATGAGTCTTTCGGTTCTTGACATTTCCTCACTCCTCATTTTAATAAAAAATCAAATAGGAAAATTTTATATTTAATATAGTTCTCAATTACCTGAGTTAACAAAAATAATATTTTCGCCTTTCATAATTACTCTACCCTAACAAGAGTGAATACTCGATACATTACATTGAAACATGGTAGAGGTAAGTGTTGAATCATAGAATAAATATTTAAGCAGAAGAAATATGAATTTATTATTCAGACATTCCTCTTCGTAATGTTTATAAAGATGACTTTATTTTATGACTTACAGTAAAGGGGCAGTGAAACTAAAAGACATAGCCAAAATAAGATTTATCTTCGCATCCATTGAGAAAAATCATTCAGATAAGGTAATTAGTATTTATTTAAATTTTATCTTGACATAAAATCCCTAACTTTGAAGGATAATATTATATAAAATAGACTATTTTATTTTCCATCCTTTATAATAAACAGCGAACCAAGACAGTGCTTAAGCTAAAGCGCTAACTTTTGAACTCACTTTAATACAACAGCCCAAAGGCAAAAAAATAAATCATCCTCATGTATTATATGTACGATGCGGATTTTGCACACTGTCTGTGTTCACTATACATTTATAAGAACGCTCTGCAACAATTACACTAACTAAAATAGGTGCTAAGTGTAAAATAAGTTAATTTTTCTTAGCGCTATTTAGTTTGAATTGTTCATTAACCCAATCTAAAACTTGTATCATGTACTCGTTTATTTTATTTAAACAAACATGAGCTTCTGATTCATAACATAATAATTTATGATCATCTCCCCATAAATGGTCTAACTCTCTAACTTTATCAATTAAAAATATATCATCCAATGATCCATGAACAGTAAAAACCTTTGTTTTACAAGTTAAAGACATGTCTAATTTCATTTCATCAAAAATAGATTGCATATGATTATCTTGCATAAAGGAAAACTGAAAATCTGCTTTAAGTCTTCTGGGTAATTTATCAAATTCGGCTATTTCAGGCCCACCAGATAAATTAACGATACAGCAAAATTTATCACCCATTTTTTGCGCAATACGTAAAGCAAAATAACCTCCGAAACTAATCCCTAAAAAACAGAGAAGGTTACTATTAATTCTAGCATCATTCTCTAATAATTTAAGTATAGAGGTAACATATAATTCCATATCAATAGCCAATGACGATTTTCCAAGATTTATTCCTTGCCCTGGTCCATCAAATATAGCTACCGCCATACCTTTTTCCAAGAAAAATTCCGCCAAAGATAATATTTCAATTTCAGTCATTGAATCCAATCCATTGGATAAAATAACACAAGGTAAAGGATTATTCTCTTCTTCTTTATATCCTTTAGGAAATATAAGGAAGAACGGCATATGAAATTTATCAACAACAATATACTGATGTTCAACCAGCAAATCACTATATTTTATACCGGATAAAAAACATGAGCGAATATACTCTCTGAGCTGGATCTTCCTGCTTTTATCACTGAAATACATAAATTCAGCCCAATGATAACAAGCAGCAGCACTCTTTAGAGCACGAACATAACTGACGTCATTTTTGGCAGAATTGGCGATGCTGATATAATTATCACCCACTCTTGACCAATTAATCATCCACTCATGCCAGAACTCTTCAGATGATAAGTCTAAGTTTTCCTCCTGAAAATGGCTCAATGCCTCCACCACATCTCCCCAATGAACCTGAGGCGCATATTGAGAATTTAGGAAAAATAGTCTCGGCATAAAATAACTACAAGTAGAAAAAAGTGCTGCCGAAATTCTATTTGGTTTATTCTTATTATTCATTTTATTTTCCTTTAATTTACTAAATACGATCGTCTAACCACTCTTTGCAGGCAAAAACCATTTTCTTACTATTTTCTGAAATAGCATTCTTCACTATTTCTTGCTGTCTTAATTTATCTTCTGTACCAAACTTGATTGCACATAAATTATGATCTAATTCAACATTATGATTAGAAAAAATGAACGAACCGCTTCCTCTGCTAAATATACGCCACGAACCGCTATGAGATCTTAATACTAATGGAGGTTCTGGTTGAAAATATTCAATCAATAAATTATCTCTATCACAGAATCGTATGCTACGGAAAGTCTCATTTCCATTTGGCGTTGACACCTCCATATTAAATTCTTGGTGCCTATCATCATTGTGAATTATTTTTACTGAATCACAATGAGGTAATATCTGGCTCCAATCATTGATATTTAAAAAGATATCGTAAACGTCATCAACTTGATGAGGAATATAATATCCTGTTGTAAAAGTTAATAAATCTGACTTTTTATTACTCTCCACTTTATTCTTTATACTATCCATCTCCATTTTAGTATTATCATTAATAAATGAGATAATAAAGAAATTAGCCTGATCATGATTATCAACATCATCAATAATACCGCTTACATCGTCTAATAAAGACCAATTCCTCTGTACTGTCAGAAGACAACGTTGATCATTAATAGGAATAACTTGCCATCTCCCATTCATTGCCTTTAATAACGGCATAGGTTTAGGTAGGACATAATCAATCCTATAAATAGAATCAGAATAATACCGTTTTGTTTGCCAGCTTACTGTTTTATTATTTTGTCTTGCTTTAATTTCAACAAGTTCTGAATCATCTATTCTATTTAATACTTCAGCACCTTCACAGAATGAGAAAATATCAGGCCAATAAGAGACATCTTTAACCAAAGTATATACATCCTTTGCCGATGCTTCACATATTATTGAATGAATCAGATTTCCATTTAATTTCTTTTCCGCCCTTTCATCTACTTCTACAATGCTCTTTATATTATTAAGTTCCTTAACTGAGTTAAGGTCAATTCCTTTACTAATAAATTCATGAGCTTGCTGTGTTGTTTCAACACCATCAACTAATCCTGTTATTTCCGGCTCAATATCATAATCATGCTCTAACATAAGCATACATTGTTGAGAATTGATTTCAATAACACGCCATGACGTCTCCATCTCTTTGACTAATGTCATTGGCTTAGTCAGTTTTGATCTTATGCTGAATGTTTCTACATGAAATTTACGCTCGGATACCCACTGCATGATGATGCCGTTAATTAATGCTTTAATTTCTATTTTTTCACTATCTTTATCTCTAAAGATAACCTTCACTTCCTGACAAGGCTCAAATATTTCTGGCCACTTTTCAGAATTGACAATAACCTGATATACCTTTTCTGCCTGTGTATTACAGATGATTGAATGTGATTCGTAATAATTCATTATTTATTCCTCAATTTAAATAGTTTTTTAGGATCGATTGATTTAATTAACTCTGATTTTAGTATCTTATCGTTATGGCTTCTCGGAAATGACTCACCAGTAACATAGAACCAATCAGGCCATTTTTCCTGATCTAATTTAGTATTCATAAATGATGAAAGAATATTTTCAATTTCAAGTAATGATTTCTTCGATATATCGCCACTCATGCAAGCAACAGGTTGGTTAATAGCCACACCATTTTCATGGAAAGAAAAACCAACAATAGTAGCAACATTCACATTGGGTATTCTTGATAAAATAGATTCAACTTCTTCAGGATAAATCCTATGTCCGGTAGAACTTATAAATATATTTTGCTTACGTCCCTTTAAAATTAAATAATCATCGTCATCGATATAACCCAGATCACCAGTAGCAAACCACTCATCAGGAGGAGTGACTTTCCCAGAAATAACATCGTAATACCCTTCCATTATATTTTTACCTCTTAGTATAATTTCTCCAATATTATCAAATGAGTCGGTTATGGGTTTAATAGCAACTTCCAATGTATTATCAGTCTTCCCAATACAATAAACTGGGTTGATATATCTTTTATCACGATGATCTTTCTCATCCATCCAGCAGAACGGTCCATAAGTTTCACTTAATCCGTATCCTTGAATCCATTCACAGCCTATTAATTTACGTCCTTTCTCTAGTACACTGGGCGGCATAGCCGCACCCCCATAAGCAATAACGTGTAAGCAAGTTAGATCAATATCCTGTTCTTCTACCGATTTAACAAATAATTTCATCGACTCTGGGCGTAACACAATATGCGTAATTTTATTGCGGGAAATATAAGCAGGCCATTTCTCTATGTTCCTATTTTCTGGTATAAAAATTATTGACTGATGTAATAATGCGCCGAAAGAGAAAATCACCCCGGTAGTATTATTAAATAAACCTGACATAAATATTTTAGCATCCTGAGTAAACTTTAATTTTTCTGTTATTGAGAAAATTCGCTGACATACTAAGGATTCTGAAATGCTAATTGCTTTCGGTTTGCCAGTACTCCCACTCGTGAAAAGCACAATAAAATTAGCAATGGATTGTGGTGAATAGGTAATAACTGGGATTTCTTCTATATCATTAGCGTTGATCTCATGAGCTAAAACATCAATAACATTAATGCCGTTTTCTTTTAATTTTTCGACAATATGTTTATCTTTTCTAAGATAAACAACAAAATCGTATTGAACTTCATTGGTAAAATTGATCCATTCATCGATTGTCGCTGATGATAAATTATAGGGCATTAACAAATGCAATCCCATAGCACTGGCCGCAGCTAAGAAGAAAATACCTAATTCATCATGTTCAAATATAACGATAATTTTATTATCTTTATGAATTCCTCTATTTCGTAAATCATCAATTAAATAGGAAACAGAAAGTATTACCTCTTTTCTTGTATAATGAGAGTCCTTAGTGATAATACAATCATCATTTAAATTATCACGTTCTGAATGTAATAACATAGAAATTAGTTTCATATCTGCTTCCCTTTGATCAACAGTTAATTTTTATCGCTTAAATTTTCTGAGACGAAATCAAGAACAGCTCTTCCTGTTTCCCAATTGCTAAATTGACTTTTGGTCACAGGAATACCAAACTCTTTGCCAATTTGTTTCGCTAAGTCAGCTAATTCCGTAGAATCCATATCATAAGCTTGAGCAAGATCTGCATCCATATTGAAATCATCAAAATTAATATTAACAAAAGATGATAAAATAGTTTTTATTTTTACTTCTGGATTGTTATTCATATATTTCACCTGAATATTTAAATATTTTAGAGATTAAATAGCTGAAAAACTCAACGCACACACATGACCTTTGTTACTGAGACGCTGAATGACTATTTGATTAATATTTGAAAGTTCATTTATTGTAATAGGCTGCTGTTCTCCATTATTTTCTGATAAGAATGACGAGGCCAGAACTGAATCAATCACGCCACTGACCGAAAATTGATTATTTAAATAAGGTCTCAGATTTACAAAAGATGTTTTTATATCTTTATCTGAGAATACTTTACTCGTTATTTCCTTTTCATCAGCATATATTCCATCCATCATAAATGCAGAATTCTCATTATGGCTGAATAGTTCAGCAGTATATTCCAAGGTGTCACTTCTTGTATTTTTATCAGGTGAAAAATAATCAATAAAGCCGGTTAATTCACACAATATCGAAGCGCCACGTTCTAAAGCATGTTGCATTTCTTCTATAACCAGAAATGCAGCCCCTTCCGAGAAATTTTCTGGTAATCTTTCGCCAAATATTTCAGAATTTCTCTGTGCTGATCTCTGCTCTAATAAATTTTTAACTAATGGGCTCGAAAGATGTTCTGACGCACCACATAACATAACTTCCGCTACACCATTAGAAATAGCGTCAGCCGCATAACCTATTGCTTGTATCCCTGCCACATCCGATGTAGAAAACGTTTTAGATTGTGCACTAAAACCATAAAGAAGTGATAACTGCCCCTGAAGTGCAGCAGGGAACCATGCCGTAGCAACATAAGGCCCCATTCCCTGAATTCCTTCAATATGTAGCGCCTTAACTTCGTCTTCAATATATTTCCATCCACCAAAGCAATTTCCAACATATATCCCGACGCGATTAGGATCAATCTTGTCTAAATCTAATTGACTCTCTTTTAATGCCATCTCAACGGCAACGATGCCATAAATAGAAAAATCATCAATTTTGCGCTTTAAGCGATTATTGATATATTTTTTTTCATCGGGATCGCTCAATGTCCTTATTACAGGGCTTGAAACCATATTATTTATTAAGTCTTGGCCCAATAGTTTATGAATCAAATTTGACTTGATGGATGTCACATCCTTGCCATCAGGATGTATTGCACCAACACCGGTAACAACGACTCTTCTACGCATTGTTAACTGCCCTCATAACAATAACACTGTGAATACCGGAAAAACCACTGGATAATTTTAATGCAGTGTCAATGGGATATACGAAACCTTGATTAGGAATATAATCTAAATCGCAACCAGGATCCGGGGTTTGATAATTAATTGTTGGATGAACATATTGCCTTTCTATTTCCAGACATAATGCAACAGATTCTATCGCATTAGCAGCAGCTAAAGCATGACCTGTCATTGACTTTAATGAGTTAATTGGAATATCAAATGCTTTTTCCCCCAAAATAAATTTAATTGCATTTGATTCATTAATATCATTTTGAGCCGTAGAACTTCCATGCGCACTAATATAATTTACTGCTGATGGGGCAACCTTGGCATCTTTCAATGCCATATCAATGCATCGTGCCATTGCCAATCCATCAGCGGGCAAATCCGTCATATGATAAGCATTATTGACTGATGCATACCCCACTAATTCAGCATAGATATGTGCTCCACGCTTCTTCGCATGTTCATAAGACTCTAAAACTAATATTCCACACCCTTCTGCAATAACAAATCCATCACGTTCAAGAGAAAAAGGACAGGTTGCCGATTGCTGATTTTCCAGCTCTCTTGATGATAACGCCCCTAAAGCCTCAAAAGAGCCAATAGACAGCGGACAAAGCGGAGCTTCACTTGCGCCAGCCAGCATGACATCCGCTCTTCCATAACGAATATGTTCAAAAGCAGTACCTAAAGCATCAAGCCCTGCCGCACATCCCGTTGAGATATTACTCACCGACATGGACGCACCATATTTTTTCGCCACAGAGGTTGCCGCAGAACTGAAATCAAAGCTATCGTAATCCTCTGGTTGAATTAAATCAGGGCTGATCTCTTCTTTACCTCCATGGGTAATTCTGAGCAAACACTCTTCCATTCCAGCAGCATCGGCAATAGCGGTTGCTATTGCAACACCAAAACGTTTAGTGTCAATTTCTGAAGGCATTAACTTTGCATCTTGCATTGCCATCTCGGACGCATCCAAAGCAAATTGCAGATATTTATGCTCACTTTTCAAAACAAATTCTTTGTTATTATTATCGACATCAGTATCGCAAACCTTCCCTATAGCTCCGCTTTTGAATCCGAATTTCTTTCTTCCCCATTCATATTCACTGATCCCCGATTTCCCGTTATGAATATTGTCCCAAAATTCATCAATGCCAATACCGGCTGGTGAAATAACACCTAACCCTGTCACCACCACTCTCTGTGTTTGAGATTCATTTCTGTTATTTATTATCACAATAGTTATCTCGATAAAAATAGAATACAAATTTATTGTCAGGTAAGTTTTATTCACATAAAATTTACCCATTTTCATTTAAGAAAATACCTATTTGAAAGTAGTTATCTCAAACTACTTTGATTATTTTTAAATTAATATTTGTCATATATGTATTTGATCTTTATCTCCTAACCAAAACTCTTGAGAATGAGCACCAGGCCCAACCATAACTCCATTCGATCTTTATAGGTAATAATTCAGCCTTTTTTTAATCGCTCAATTTACTCTTAAAAATCATTTAGAAAGGAGATGACAAATTTATTACAATAGAGATAATATAATTGCCCATAATAAAACACAACAAAGATAATCTATCTTTCGCTGCTTTATATAACCTTAACCATTGAAACTTATTTTATATTCACAATGTACTCAGTTTTATCAGTCAGTTATATATTATTATCAAATATTGCAACAACCCGACTCCATGAAGCATCCGCTTTCTCTAATTTTATTGGAAAACAACACACCTTAAATCCATAAGGTTTAGGAATACTGTTTAAATTACAAAGTCGTTCTATTTGCAAATAAGGATGATCCCGTCCGATAAAATGAGAAGGCCATAAGTAAGCTTTGTTCCCTGTTTTTTTATAATCGTTAATCATCTCTATAAATGGCCGATCAAAACTGAAGGCGTCTGTTCCAATAATCTTTATGCCTTGCTCTACTAACCATTGAACAGCGCTGATTTCAATCGCTCTATAGTGAGTAAAATAGGATTTTGAGCCTACTAACTTATCAGCACCAGTACTTATAAGAACAATATCATTTGCTTTTATTTTATAATTGATTTCCTTTAACTTGTTTTCTACCGCCTGTTTATCAATTAATTGATCATTTTGGCTAAAATCAAGTAATACACCATGACTATAAAACCAATCCAAAGGAATATCGGTAATTGTTGCCGGCTGCTCTTGCCCTTTATGCCACCCATAGTGATAAGGTGCATCAATATGCGTTCCGGTATGAGTTGTCAGTCGATAATGCATCAGTGATAATCCCATACCATCAGGGAAATCATTATGATCAATTATCCACTTTTTACGTTTGAAGAGTTTTATAAAAACTCGTTTCCACCATGAACTGGTATGGAAATACAAATAACTCTCACCTAATTTATTGGCACCTTCTTTATGATCGACTATTTCTCTCGTGACTTTTTCAGGCTCCCAAAAATCACTATCTATAGGAACACTTAAATCAATAATATTACTCATATTTGTTCCTTATAATTTCGGAATAGTTTCTTCTCTTAATATTCGGAGTGGAAATTATCTTCTTTTGAGACAAAGCACAAACAAATTCCTGATTATGAATTAGCAATGTACTTCCCTCCAGCTCTTGCATATTTTTCGCAGAAGCAGCGTTATTAACCAATAATTCTTCATGTAAGGTCGAAGCAAATAATTTAATATATGCTTCAAGTCTAACCCAATAATATAATGATATTAAACAATAATAACTCTTAAATCCCGGACTGATACCTAATGGTTGTTTTAACAGGATACCTTTTATATATTCCAGTTTTTCATCCTTAATAAAATACTCAATAATTTCTGAGATTTTTATCTTAGAAGGAGTGACTTCAATATCAACACCCATCTCTCTTGAACTAAGGCCAATAGCACAATAATTTCCTGAGGCACTCAGTGAAAAATGGTATTTGAAGTCTTTCCCCATAGATATATAAGGCTTTCCGTTATCATTCGTTATTATTTCATAATCAGATAGATATTGATTTAAAACATAACGCAATGCAACTCTTCTAAAAATAAACTTTTTTCTTCTATCCGCTAAACAGATCTGATTATGGCGAGTAATATCAGAATCATAAACTAACTGTCCAACAGACACTAAATCAATATCATCGATTTTTATAATCCAAAGATCAAAAAAATCAGATGATAAAGAAATATTTCCCATGATCAGTAATTACCTAATCCACCACACACATTAAGCGCCTGAGCGGTTACAGCCCCAGCGAGCGGAGATGCGAGATAAGAAACCATTTCAGCCACTTCATTAGGTTCAACATATCTCCCGATAGGAACACGTTCTTCTACTCTTCTTTTCGTTTCTTCTTTATCAGTACCCCAAATCTTGGCGTAATGTTCTCTGACACGCACGGCCATGTCACTTTCAACAAACCCAGGGCAAACTGCATTCACGGTGACGCCTGAACCATTACGCGCTAATTCAAGCCCCAAGGATTTGGTGAGACCGACAACACCATGTTTAGAGGCGGAATATGGCGTGCCATAAATAACACCTTGCTTGCCACCGGTTGACGCAATATTGATAATTCTTCCACCAGATAGCATGAGTTTTCTTGTCAGAACTTCATGTATGACAAAGTAAGTGCCATTTAAATTAACGTTTATTACATTTTGCCAAGTTTGAGGACTTATTTCAGCAGTAATTCCACCACCGGAAATACCTGCACAATTCACCAGTACAGATAACTTATTATTTTCAAGATCAAGTTGATCAAAAGCTTTGCTGACATCTTCATGATCAGAAACATCACACACTATTTTCTTTGCAAATTGATTACCATATTTATTACGTAGCTTATTAATTGCATTATCGAGACGATCAGAAGTGCGTGATAATAATATTGGCTCAAAACCATCCTCAGATAGTTTTTCTGTAATTGCGAAACCAATATCTCCTGTCGCACCGGTAATAAAGGCATATTTCATCTGAATTATTCCTATCGTTATTTGTATTATCTTTATTTACAAAAAACTACGGTTACCCTTCATAAGTATTATTCACAATTCAGTGTCAATTCCTGTCAGCATTAACAAAAAACATTCACAACTTCCGATTTGCCCCAATAATATATTAACGTTATATTTACAAAAACTCATAATATCATCATATTCCATCATGTAATTATATAAGCCCAGCATATTTTTTTAAAAAAATAGCCTGTTATAGTTATGCTTCACTATTGATTAATACTTATATGTATAGAAATATAACTATTTAATCTAAAAAACAGGCGATATAAACCAATATCCGGAATATCAATATTGGTTATAAAAAATAAGAAAATATAGGGGAGGAACTACTTAGATATGTTATTTAATCGATGATCAAATAAATGGTCAGTAATAATCACACTATTTAAGAAAGGTCGAAAATAAGGGATGAACACTACGGCCCCTTTAACTGTACATCTAAAAATTCAGCAATATCAGCATTAATTATTTGGTGAATAACGTGCCGATCAATACCTGGTGGATCCTGACACAATTTTGGCTCACTTTTGGTCCGATTAATAGAACATGGCGCAAGAAAGACAAAATGACCTGCCCCAGGAATCATTCTAAATTCAGGTGATAATGGCAGATCGCGGGTAAGCGCGATTGAATTATATTCATTATCAAGCTGATGATCTTTCTCTCCAGCATAAAGAAAAATTGGAGAATAAATATTTTTTACTGATTCAGTCGAAAAAAAGACACTTAATGGCGCCATCAAAACAAATGCACTGATTCGAGGATCAGACTGAGGCAAAATATCAGGACGATCATTTATGATCTTTCCTTCACTTTCACAAACATCGTCCTCTAATCTAGACGAGCAATATTCCTCAAGGCGTTGAAAGTCCGCTCGTGCGCCTGCAAGAAACAGCCCCGTTCCCCCACCTGCCGAGAATCCAATAAAACCAATTTGGTTACTGTTTATATAAGGTGCTAAGAATGGCTCTGTTAAAGCAGCGGTGATGGCAGCAGAGACTTGTAAAGGACGACCATAAATGGTATTGGTGGCCCCAATGCCGGATGCATCTTTATAATTATCTCCCGGGTGTGTGAGAGTCACAACAATGTAGCCTCTTTTAGCAAGATAACTGGCAAGGTCATGATGTCCCCACAAACTTCCTAAATTACCATGGGAAATAACAACAAGAGGGTATCGACCTGACGTCATTTTAGCCGAGCTAATTGCTAAAATATCGACAGGTCCAACAGAGCTTATTCCTTTTCCTTGTGCTGAACTGGGATAAAAGTAACTAACCTCCATCGGATGATGGTTCACTGGATCAAGAACGGCAAGCCGCTTAAATCCCGCATTTAAGTATTCCTCCGCACAAACGGAGATATTACATCCGCCAAAAATCAACAAAACAGACAAAGTAAGAGGTAACTTCATTTTTACTCCGGAAAAACCAAAGGTTAAGATAATAAGCACTATAACCAATCCTAGTATGGTTAATCCATGATTTTCAGCATCATCCATTTTGTGCTATTACAGAGCCTTTGATGTCTGTACCGCCGTCATCCTTCAGCCACAAATAAGCGGGGATCGCCATAATTTTACTCCTGTTTTGATTGTGTAATATCGCCTGCATCGGCGATGTTGATGAAGAACCTGCTTGATAATCAATAAATCTGGATCATAAGCAGGAAAATCAAAAATATTAAACAACACGCGGAGAAATATTTCCGTTCCAATGAATGTATATGGATACAACACGTTATCCGATATATTTAATATCTTATAATGCGATGCTATGTCATTTTCAGGTCAATATTATTATCATTAAATTCTAGAGTCAGTATTTTATTACCTCCACCTCGGTTATTGCCAGGGACCTCTAATGCATCATCATAACTGAATGCTCTATTTGAAGAATATTTAACAGCATTTTCATTCGGTGGATTCCAATAATCCTGAAATATCCAAATATCAATTTCAGATTTACATTCTCTTCCAGTATAGATATGAATTGCCTTATTGGTTTCATACTTATCACCTATCCAGGGAGCCCATAAATCACCACGCCATTCAGACATTTTATCCACAGTAAATTTTTTTCTGGCAATATACCCATGCTCAATTATAAATACACAAGGCGTTTTATTATAAATGGATTTAATATTTGTCACTCCCGCAATGATATTAACCGCTGGTCTATTCTTAGTGTCAATTAATTTCTCTTCCATTTTATTCACCTATGTCAATTAATAAGTTTAATAATAATCATGATAGGATTTCTAATAACGTCATCCTTTCGCACACTCTCACCCAGCATTGGCCCAAATTATTCTATAATAATAATTCCCTCCAGTGACATTATACTTTCAACAAAATTCCGTTTTTATTAATCACGCCAATGATCTTATATCCATGATTAGCCTTAAACTTAAATATAGCTCAAAACTGCTATTTTACCATTAAGGCTAGATCACATATTTATCGTTGTTTTCCTTTAACTGTTACTGTAAGAATTATTCATTAGACTCTTAGCATCTCTTTTCAACACTTGAGCTAATTTTCTTACATATATCGGTAATATTAGAGCACAAACCATAGACAATATGAAAATAGGCTGTACGCTTTCAGCAGTAATTGCTTTACCACTTAAAAAGATGGAAGAGAAGAAAAACACGACACCGGCGCCCAGATTGGATAACGCCATCTGAAGGGCGCCAAAACCTGCACGATTTTCAGGCGTCGAAGCATAAGAAGCCAGTACGTTGGCCGCCATAACCTGCACATAAGTCGCAAACATAAAAAGGGCAAAGAATACATATCCATTCATTTTCCCCATTAATCCCAGAAGAATATTAATAATAAATAAAGCCGCCGCCGCAATGGTAATTTTCTGCGGAGGATATTTATCACACAACTTTCCAGTTAAATAAGTCCCCAACCAGGAAGCCAGACCACCAATAAAAAATACCAGTGAAACCTGCTCTTCCGGAACATAAAACACATTTGTTAATAGCGGAACAAGTATCGGAATCAACATGAAAGGACTAAAGTTACTGACACCGCTTGCTAACCCAGCCAATGCTATTTTTTTGGTCAGTACAATTTTATTCTGGCTATTTTTTACCTTCTCTGTTCCTGGAATAAAGCAGAGGATCAAAGGCAAACTGACGATGCATAAAATAACGATCAATAAGAAAGGAATTTTCCAGGTGAAACTCGTCGCCAAATATAAACACAGCGGCATACCTAAAATACTCACGAATGAAAAAGATGAAAATGCAATCCCCAGAACCCTTCCCCGCATATTTTCCGGGGAGTTATTCAGTAGGATCCCAATCCCGACCCCCAATGTAACGCCACCAAACAGACCGGCAATCATACGCAGCAGAATAAGTTGATATGGCTCGGTGGAAAAAATTGTCAGGAAAGTAATCAAACCGAGAAGTAACGTGTTTACAATGAGAACCTTTCTTTTATTAAAGCGATCGAGAAAGAAAAAGGACGCCAGGCCAGAAAAGACTGAGGCGAGAACATAAGTACCGGCAATCACTCCCGCCATAGTCACAGGCATGTGAAAATCATCGCACATATACACAAAAAGCGGAGTCACCATCATGTACTCCAACGCATTAATAAACTGAACTAATGCAACAACCATCGCAATAATAACTATCTGATTACCTTCAATTAACTTTGACATTATAAATTCCAATTGACGTAAATTTCATCTATGTAATGAGCAATTTACCTCACGCACAGATTAAAAAAAAGCGCTGTGTATCATCATAGTGAACTCCCGGCAAAGAAACGACTACCCAATCCTATACATCAGGTACAGGAAAAATCTGTATTGAAATTGAAGGAGATAGCAAACCATGCAAACTCCGTTATGCCTATAACCCACTCGACGAAAAACCGGGAACCACCATTATCGGCGCCAGCAATGGAACCAATAACAATTACGACGATAGTGTGGTAGTGTTGAATTGGTCATTATCATAAGACAAAAATGTATTGCTGTTATATCTGAAAGCAGAAAAGTTAACAAATCACTAAAATAATGTTTAACTCAACTATTATTAAGGATACACACTAATGAATACCAGTACCTACTTCTTTCTTAATACAGAAAACATTAAATATTATGATGATCCTCAAATAAACAAAGGAGACACTCCTCAGCCTATCAGTAATGACTGGCCCAACCTGCCCATCGAGTTCCAAAAAGATATTGACGATGTGATTAACTTAAATGGCTCATTATATTTCTTCAAAGGATCGCAATATCTTAAATTCGACATTGCAAAAGCACAGATAATCGATGGACCAAAACCCATTGTAGATGGATGGCCTGGATTGAAAAGCACTGGATTTGAAAACGGTATAGATGCCGCCACAGAATTGTCAACAAATACCGTTTGTTTTTTTAAAGGTAAAGATTGCATTGATTATACAGTGAGTTCACATACAACCAATAAGAAAACCATCTCAGATCAATGGGGAACAACAGGGAAATATTCAGAATTCAGTGAAAATCTGGATGCGGTTATTTTATGGAAGAGTATTGCCGGCTCTATGATTTATCTTTTCAAAGGCAATTCTTATATCCGATATAACACGCAATCGAATGCTATTGATGGTAAACCTACCGCCATTCAAACTTATTGGCATGGAGTTATTTTCAACAAGATTCAAGCTGCGGTATCGTTTGATACCGATCTATTAGGCAGTAACAGCAGTGGAATCTGTGGCGGAATATGCGGCGCCAACAACACCGGTAAATACTGCATCCAGTTACCTCACAATATCAAGTTTGGCCTGTCTGCCTACGTTAATACCGATATCCATCAGCAAACGATAAAAGTGTATATTGACGACCAGCTGGCAGATACATTAACCGGTAAAGGCGTGAATAGTGTATTGGGCTTCAAAACCTATTCGTCAGGCACAGGCAAAGTCTGCATCGAAATTGCAGGAGATGGCAAACCATGCAAGTTGCGTTATGCCAATAATCCCCTTGATGCAAAACCAGGAACAACCATTATCGGTGCTGAAAATGGTACCGCCAATAAATATAACGATAGCGTCGTGGTGTTGATCTGGCCGCAGGCTTGAATCACCAAAAATAAAAATATATACCCAATAGATTTCAAGTTGCAGCGCGGCGGCAAGTGAACGCATCCCTAGGAGCATAGATAACGATGTGACTGGGGTAAGTGAACGCAGCCAACAAAGCAGCAACTTGAAAGATGAAGGGTATATCGTCCTGGCAAATCCAGCAATGCCAGTAGAGATGAAATTTATCCATCAATTGAAGCGGCATTATGTCGCTTTTTGTTGCTCTCCACGATAGATATATCAGCCAAAAGAGACTGCCTTTACGGCTATAGTGTACTGTGATAAACAGAAAAAATAATATTTCAACTTTTAGGTAACGTAATAACCGGAAAATAACCTGCAACCCACCAAATAGTTTCTCATTCGATAAAAATTAACTTTTTTATCTTTTCTTTCTCTATCTCCCATTGCTATGAATATTCAGTGATGCAGGAATTCGACCCTATTTCAGGCCCGCAAGGGATCACAAAAAAGGTGAGATAACCCGCTTGTTACGATAACCAAATCCTGAAATGACGCCAAGAATATATGCAAGAAATAGCAGTATCGAATGGAAAGTAATTTCAGGGAGGTATCAATTGTTCAGAGAAAAATAACATACTTGCCGAGGAAACGATGGAGAATGTACTTAAATATGGAGATACCGTGACAATATTAAACTGCTATAAGAACTGGAGCGGTGGATATCTCAGTGTATTTGGCAACGGTAATAGACCCGGAACCAAATATGCCGTTGTAACAGTAGATGCATCTTTAGCTATTTATGGCGGGGCATGGCGAATTGAGTCAGCAACAGAAAAACCGACCGGGAGTGAGATAATGAATAATGATATTATCTTACTTCACAACCTGTATTACTGTGATGGCGGTTACTTACGCTACTATGATGTGGTGGATCAATATGAGCAATCAACAGAGATACACCAAGTCTACACCTCAGATATCCGCAAAAAAGCAAGCTTGGAATGGGTTATTTATTGCGAAACTACGCTGCCAAATGGAAATATCAGAGAAAGCGATAATCTTTCTCTTTATAATCGATGGGGAAACAAAGGCTTCCTTGATACCCATAATCATGCCGGAGACACAGGTTCGTTATATCAAGTATTTATGTCCAATAATGCTACCCGTAAAAGCCATACCGGTTTGTGGAAAATGACAAAGGTGAATGATCCTTGCCCTCCCCCTGATGTATTAACCAATATCATGCCATTGTGGCGCAAGATGCGGTAACAACAAGCATTGTTGTAACTCAAGTTAAGCTGGCAAAAGCGAATAAAACCGGCTTTTGGACGTTTTAGCCAGCAAATAGACAAAGAGGATATTTATTCATTAATCGTCTGAAAATTATCAATAAATTAGCTGGCAGAAGATCAAAAACGCCCCGATAAATACAAGCCTGATTATTTTCAGGCTCAAACCGTTACGTGGTTTCTCCACTGCCATCATTAGATTAATTTTTTATTCCTGGATTAATAAAAAATGAGCTTAACATAATAAGCTCCCACACTATAAAGTCATCCCTCTATCAATTAGAAACACTTACCAAACAGTGAAGTAAATCTAATACCTAAGATGAATCATGGATTAGTCCATTATCATAAATTAACTTTTATAACACCTTTTGACATAAGCGTACTGGATAGAATTTCTCGTGCAGGTCATTTTATCCATCCATGTGCCACATTAAATGAATTAGCAATAAATAAGTAAAAATAAAAAGGAATACTTATGAATTGTCACACAAAGAAAGCTAGTTTGATCTTCGCAACTAACCTTCCAAGATGTCCTAATTCTAAGCCGTGTCATGGTGACTGTTATGCAAAATAAAACATCATTTTTATCAGGTACACCCGAACAACATCTTGTTAATGCCGGCTACCAAAACGTATTTGATATTGCATCAATCAACCGCGCCGCTTTCATTCAGTCTGTTCCTACTCTGCCCGCCAAACAGGAATCCGTCATTGTCTATCGCAGGTCCCGGTAAGGGGCCTGTCATAAGGAGTATTTTATGCAGGATTCATCAGAAGTATCGGTTACAACGCTGTCACTCCCTAGAGGCGGCGGCGCTATGTCAGTGACGACGGCGCACGCGATGACCTATTTGCCGATACTCACCTTTATGATCCATTGGGACGTGAATACAAAGTCATCACCGCGAAGAAATACCTGCGGGAAAAACAGTACACCCCGTGGTTTGTCATCAGTGAGGATGAAAACGACACCGCGTCAAGAAACCCATAATTTTACCCATTGCCCCGCAGTACATGGCGGGGCAGTATCTATCAACATGAGGAATAGTAATATGACATCCTTTTTTAATCCGGCAATCTTTGTCGGTACTCCCACTGTCAGCATTCGGGACAACCGTGGCCTGACTATCCGTGAAATCAGTTTTCACCGCACCACCGCAGGGGGTGATACCGATCTCCGTATCACCCGTCATCAGTACGATGCTTATGGATATCGGACCCAAAGTATTGATCCGCGCCTGTATGACGCCATGCAAACTGATAGTTCAGTGAAGCCCAATTTTACCTGGCAGTACAATCTGACCGGCAATATCCTGAGTACAGAGAGTGTTGATGCCGGCCACACCGTCACCCTCAATGATATTGAAGGCCGTCCGGTACTGACAAAAACCGCAACCAAAGTTATACAAACCCGGCAATATGAAGCCGCTTCTTTGCCGGGCCGCCTGTTGTCGGTCGCTGAACAAGTCTCTGGAGAAGCAACGGCACGCGTGACTGAACGCCTTATCTGGTCCCGGAATACACAGGAGGCAAAAGACCACAACCTTGTCGGCCAGTGTGTAAATCACTATGACACTGCGGGGCTAACCCAGTTAGAAAGCCGGTCACTAACCGGGACCGTCTTATCACAATCCCGTCAATTGCTGTCCGATAATCATCAGGCAGACTGGAAAGATGATAACCAAGCTACCAACCAGAGCCGCCTGGACAGCGAGGCCTACACCACACAAAGCGCCTTTGACGCTACTGGCGCGTTACTGATGCAGACAGATACGAAAGGCAATATACAGCGTCTGACCTACAATATTGCCGGGCAATTGAACAGCAGTAAGCTGACAGTAAAAGGCCAGAGTGAACAGATTATCGTTAAATCCCTGAGTTATTCAGCCGCTGGGCAGAAACTGCAAGAAATACATGGTAACGGTGTGGTGACTGAATATACTTATGAACCGGAAACACAACGTCTGATTAGCATCACCACCCTCCGCACCTTAGACAATAAAATGTTACAAGATTTACGCTATGAATATGATCCAGTGGGTAATGTCATTAATATTCGTAATAGTGCAGAAGCCACCCGCTTCTGGCGCAATCAGAAAGTGGTACCGAAGAATACCTATCGTTACGATTCTCTATACCAGTTAATCGAAGCAACTGGCCGGGAAATGGCGAATATCAGCCAGTGCGATAACTTACTACCCTCTCCTGTTCTGCCTTCTGAGAGCAATACTTACACCAAATATATCCGTACCTATACTTATGACCGTGGCGGCAATCTGACGCAAATCCAACACAGTTCACCCGCCATCCAAGGCAGCTATACCACAAAGATAACGGTTTCAAACCGCAGTAACCGCGCAGTGTGGAGCACATTGACCGATAATCCAATGCTTGTGGATGATTTGTTTGACGCCGGCGGCCACCAGAATACATTAGTACAGGGGCACTACCTGAGCTGGGACACTCGCGGTCAGTTGCAACAAGCGATACAAGCAACTCAGGAAAACAACATCAATAGTGGTAGAGAGTGGTATCGCTATGACAGCGATGGAATACGATTACTGAAAGTGAGTGAACAGCAAGCCCAGTCCCCCGCCTACCAACAGCGAGTCATTTATCTACCAGGATTGGAACTGCGAACAGCCCAAGACAGCGCTATCATCAAACAGGACTTACAAGTCATTACCGTGGGTGAAGCCGGTCGCGCGCAAGTACGGATACTGCACTGGGAAACCAAACCACCAGCAGATATCAAAAACAATCAAGTACGTTACAGCTACGATGATCTTACCGGCTCCAGCCAGCTTGAGCTGGATCACAAGGGGACAATTATCAGCCACGAAGAGTACTATCCATTCGGTGGTACGGCTGTGTGGGCAGCGAGAAACCAAACTGAAGCCCGTTACAAATTTATTCGCTACTCAGGCAAAGAACGGGATGCTACAGGGCTGTATTACTATGGTTATCGATATTATCAGCCGTGGGTAGGGCGATGGTTAAGTGCGGACCCTGCCGGAACAGCGGATGGGGTGAACCTTTACAGGATGGTTCGGAATAATCCGGTGACATTACATGATCCGGATGGATTAACACCGGCACAGTGGCATACCCGGGAAGCATTTAAGCAATTACCTTTTAGCGAGCATAGTTTGGGTACACGCGATGAACTTGCGCCAAAAATATCAGGCACGAATAGTTTATGGCATGAAGCTTATCGTGGGCCGACCAAGGAACGGGAAACATCGAGTCTCTTTAACGAATTGCCTTTCACAGAACCTAAGGTGGCAGCGGCTGAAGAAATTAACCTGCATGGTATAACAACTGAAAACGTCACTGTTTATCGTGTGGAAGTGGCGCAACAATCAGAGAAGTTTCTTTATACCGGGATTACCGGTACCGGAGGAGTGAAAATAGCGATTCCTAACAGGAATAACGAACATGGCGGCAAAGAAGACTACCTGAATAAAACCATGCCGGGCGAGGCGCAGAAGAGAGGTGGATGGTATCAATTCTCTAAAAATTATATTGCTGCCAATAAGGGTAAATCCAGCGGCAATCTTGCGTTCTATAATTTCGGCAACCCACGTCGGGCATTACAGTTTTACGAACAAAAAACTGAAAACCCCAAAGAAAAACTGCCGTTTGTTATAAAATCATTCGAGATACCTTCCGCGGTATTTAAAGCGATCGCAGAAGATGCCATTTTAGAAAAGGACTACAAAAAGTTCCCGACTGCGCCAATGAATGTCGATGTTGCAGCATTTAACCAACTTGGTCTACAGCCTCACCATGTTGATTTACTCGTTGGCTCTATCGTTCCTAAGAGTGGAAGAGTCTATTCGGAAAATGAGCATTGGAAGTTAATGGATAAACCATCTCAGGTCACCAGCCGACCACTGCTGCGTGGCAGACGATAACGAAATAGCCAGCTCATCCCAAAAAATTTGAGCTGGCATCGTTGCAAATATGAATTTTCAGCATTTCCGGTACGTTTTGCTGCCCTTATATAATCATGCAGGTCGCCTTCAAAGCAGGCCTGCATACGTTAAGAATTAAAAATGAAACATCAACCTTGATTTTTTCTCTTGGTAAAAGCCGGGACAGGCTCAGGTGTCGGGACAGAGCTATCACAATTATAATGCTCTCCTGTTAGTCCTATTTTTTTACAGGCAATAGACAAAACATCATTAGGTGTTGCCCACTCATCTCTCCAATTATTGCCGTCATAACGTTCCTTTTTAAACAGATCCCACATAATAAGGCCCGTTTTACCGTATTTGATCGTACCCTCTAATATGCTGTTGAGCTTGGCCTTAGTGAGCGGTAAATTACCGGTTGCAGGTTTACCCACTTCAAACCCCACTGTAATAGGCGGCAAAACCAATAATTTTTGCGGTTGAACGGATGCCTGAGCGTAATTACGCGCGCCTTTCAGTTTGACATGGAAAGCCACAACTTCATTACCTGACTTAAGCCAGTTAATATATTGACCATAATAATACTTAACTTGCCCGGGCAGATCACAAGGAATATAAGTTTCACCTCCTCCGATAAATCCGCAATCTTTTTCACTCAAATCATAGGTCATCACACCAATATAGCTGAGTCGGTTGATAATTTTGGGATAACTCAGCGCGGTATTATAAATCAAACCATAGAGATTTCCCCCCCACCAGGCACCACCATAAATATCACTGTTCCTCGCGTTGGTTCCCCAGTTAGCAGACATATTCGGGATACCGCCAGTTGCAGGACCGGCAGTACTTAACTGAAGCGATGGTTTAACTGCATTAATTGAGGTGTAAAAAGACGTTAAAATAGCAGCGAATTTATCCACGGTTGCAGGCATCGCGCGGGGAATTCTTTCTGCGCCAGGGACAATATTCATTGACGCATCATAAACATAACCACCTAGCCCCTTTGCTATTAACGTTGATGTCATAAGAGTTTCACTGTTATTAGAGGGAACCTTGATTGAGTCAGGCGTTAATTTCCAGCTTTTTGCATTAATATCAGCATGCCAGAACTCTTCATAATCCACATCAATCCCTGCTACATCTAAATCGGCAGCTAAATTAACAATGTTTCTATATGCGCCATCTGCTGCCTTACCCGTAATACTACTATCAAAACGAGGAATCTTAGTCATTGGATTGGGAAAAATATCATAGACCGCACCCGGTTCATTACCACAAGCGTCTTTTTTGTTGGCGGTTATATCATAAATTTTCGGATAACAGCTAAAGTTCCATCCGCCTACAGCAATATAAGTACTCACTCCATGAGATTTTAAATCAGCAATAATACCTTTTAATGTCAAAAAATCAGACCTGGCATTTTCAGCTTCTCTTGTGCTAATGATTTGGCTAGAGGTACAGGTATAGCCAAATAGCCCTGAACATTTCAGGCTGTTTTTCTCATAGTTAACAAAACCAGGCTGGATAAAAGACAATACCAGCGTATTAAAATTACTCTTATTTTTAGCAATATCTCTACTTAATTTTTTAAAATTATCCAGGCTGGCATAATATTCTTGAGTATCAACCTGTGCAGCAGGTCCACTCAGATAATATGCAGATATTTTAGGATTGGCGGCAATAACATTTCCTGACATGAAAGATAATAATATCGCACTTGCTAATACACATCGGTTTAATTTGTATTTAGACATACATCTATCTCCACTTGGTTAACATTATTCTTCCGACTATAGCCAATGATTTTTATGACGCCTCATTGCCTTTTCATCATGAATTGTATAAGTTTTTCCCTAATAGAGCGTTAATATATTCAGTATGTTATTATCGACTGTGATGTAGTTGCTGAACGGCTAAATTCGCATTAATTATTTCAATGCATCAATTTCATAATAGTATAGTTCTCACCGTTGTCCACAAAGAAAATAGAATTAGTTGTAATAATATTTCATCCTATCCAAATAAAAAACATTATTACAGGGAAACTCCACTAAATTATATATAACTCCCATAGTGTGCACGTAATAAGAGTCTGGCATTTTTCTTTGTAAGTATGGCAATGAATTATTCCTTCATAGACATGACTATTTTCTATAATTCACTAGCACAAGATACTAGGAGACAAGCCAATAGATTGGCCAATGACCAACAAACCATGCCACATTAGCTATGCCAATAAATGTCCGGCCATTAACCACATCACCTGAAACAATCGCTCATTAATTAACCACAAAAGGCCATTGCTATTAAATAAACGCTCTCTGCTGTCAGGCAAATCAGGCCAAAAAATTTCAACGATTCTTCAACAAATTATAAAAAACTATAAAAAGGTATTATCTTAAATTTGCTGAATTAACGATCACAAACGTATACTCACTGTGTATTAAAACAAATCTGGAATATCAAGTAGCTTGTTAGGCGCTAAAAATGTATCCCAGCAAATGAAACAACAAAGTTAAAACACAGGAAAATTATCATGAAACGTTTAGGCTTATCTATAACTGCATTATCACTGTTATTCTCTGGCGCAGTATTAGCCGCACCAACCACATCTGCAACCCAATCTTCGGATACCAAGGTTACATCTTCCCATATGGAGAAAACTAAATCAGGCAAAGCCACTGCTAAAGAAAGCAAACAACATCAGCATCATAAAGCGACAAAAGAAGCAAAGAAAACCCACTGAGTTCTCCCATCTTATCTGAGGCAACCGCGCGCTGTAGAGATGGTTCTTTCAGTTACAGCCAACATCGTAGAGGAACTTGTTCCCATCATGGCGGTGTCGATAAATGGTTATAACACGGGTTTGATAATGTAATAGTCGTAAATTCGGGGGGGACAAAGCCCCCCTCAACATATAAAAGTAAATGGCTTAACAAGCACCTTCTGTATCGTCGTCACCATAATATTTCACACCAATTCTGATAATATCCCGTCCCTGAGACTTACGATGTTTATTACTGTCACGCAATGAATAGATACAACCGCAATATTCCTGTTGATAAAATCTCTCCCGTTTACTGATTTCAATCATCCGGGCGGAGCCACCTTGCTTACGCCAGTTGTAATCCCAATATTTAACCCCCGGATACTGACTTGCAGCTCGTTTTCCACAATCATTTATCTGCTGCATATTTTTCCAACGGGAAATACCTAAAGAACTTGAGATCATGCTGAAATTGTTTTCATAAGCATACAAAGCAGTGCGCTCAAAACGCATATCAAAACACATCGTGCAGCGAACACCTCTTTCCGGTTCCCATTCCATGCCTTTAGCGCGTTCAAACCAGTTATCGCTGTCATAATCCGCATCCACAAATGGCACATTGTGTTGTTCTGCAAAGCGGATATTCTCTTCTTTGCGGATCAAATATTCCCGTTTTGGATGAATATTAGGGTTATAGAAAAAGACGGTGTAATCAATGCCAGAGGCATGCAACGCTTCCATCACTTCACCGGAGCAAGGAGCACAACAAGAGTGCAATAATAATCGCTCCGCACTATCCGGTAACGTTAAAACAGGACGAACAAAGTTTTCCATTAGGCAGGCTCCATAATAAGTATAAGGATTAATTATAAAAATAGTTATTTTAGTTGCAAATCTTTCAACAAGGAATTCATCCAATGGATTACTTGTCTCTACAGCGATAACTAACTAGATTATAGACAAATTAAGATTCTTTTAACCAAAATAATTTAATATGGAGACCACGATGCGCCATGCAATTTCCCTGCGTGACCTCTCTTTTCCGGCAATCATCGCCGGATTTGTCGCTGTTTTAGTTGGGTACACCAGCTCGGCGGCAATTATCTTTCAAGCTGCGGAAGCCGCTGGAGCCACAGCTATACAGATCGGTGGCTGGCTGAGTATGCTGGGAATTGGGATGGGTATCAGCTCACTGGGGCTCTCGCTTTATTACCGAACGCCGATCCTTACTGCATGGTCAACACCAGGCGCAGCGCTGCTGGCGACAACCCTGCCAGGAACATCAATCAATGAAGCCATTGGTATATTTATCTTTGCTTCTGCCCTGATCTTGTTATGTGGTATTACCGGCCTGTTTGCACGATTAATGAACTATATTCCACAGGCACTTTCCGCAGCAATGCTGGCCGGAATTCTGTTACGTTTTGGCCTTGATGCTTTTTCTTCGTTTTCTGTCAATTTTGTACTGACTGCGGGAATGTGTCTGACTTATCTGCTGGCACGCAGATATTTATCACGCTATGCCATTGTTTTAACCCTGTTATCAGGGCTAATTATCGCCTCTTTGCAGGGAGATATTCATTTTGAACAACAATCAGCTGTCGCCTTTGCTATCCCTGAATTTATTGCACCTAGTTTTACACTCTCTTCATTATTAAGTGTAGGCGTCCCATTTTTCATTGTCACGATGGCCTCTCAGAATGCGCCTGGCATCGCCACCCTGAAAGCCGCAGGATATCAAGTCTCGGTTTCATCACTGATAAGCTGGACGGCGTTAATCGCACTGATCTTGTCACCTTTTGGTGGCTTTTCCGTCTGTATTGCCGCCATTACAGCCGCTATTTGTATGAGTCCGGAAATCCATTCCGACCCTAATCGCCGTTATATGGCCGCTGCCGCTGCGGGTGTATTTTACCTGATCGCAGGCCTGTTCGGTGGTTCAATCAGCATGTTATTCAGCGCACTGCCCACTGCTCTTATTCATACCATCGCCGGATTAGCTTTACTTGGAACCATTTCCGGCAGCTTGCTCCAGGCATTGCAGAATGAAAAACAACGGGATGCCGCAGTAATCACATTTTTAATCACCGCTTCCGGCGTAACACTACTTGGCGTAGGCGCTGCATTCTGGGGATTAATCGGTGGTGTAATAACCATGATCCTTTTATCTTTGCCTGGAAAAAATAAGGCCGTTCATTAAACGTACAGTAAAATTATAATTTTCAGCACCTTATGATATTTATTATCCATAAAACTTGTGATAGTTTGCCGGTGCTTCTGTACTCTGAAAATTATGATAGGCCATCAACAACCTTAATCTATCTACTCGCAAACCGAGTTTTCTATTATGAAACTTTTTGATATTAGTAAGTTAGCTGTTATTTCATCATGTCTGGCAATCCCCTACAGCTATGCAGATGACCGCCCAATTCTTTCTCTTTCCGTCAGCCAGTCTGGTGGAAGTCAAACAACTGCTGATGGTAGTTTATCCAGAAAACCAAATAAGCAGGAATCACGTGTACTTCCTCTTTGGGGTGATGAGGCCAGAGACAGAGGTTATGACTTACCTGAGCCTTTTGGCGCTAGTTACGGTTATATGAATATGCGCCAAAATATCGTTGTAGACGATATTAAAATTATTATACCGAACACCCCTGGATTTGAAGACACACTGGGCATTCAAACAGGCAAAACCAGAGAAAAGAATGAATCGCATATGCTCAAGCTGGATACTTGGGTTCTGCCTTTTCTGAATGTTTATGGCGTTTATGGCTGGACAAAGGGCACATCAAAAACCAATATTGAGGGAATCAGCTTTCTTGGTTCTACTATTCCTGGAATGAAAGATATTCCCTTCGCACTGGATTTTAAAGGTAAAACCTATGGTGCCGGTTTTACTCTGGCAGGGGGTTATGATCAATTCTTTGGTACCCTTGATACCAACTATACCTACACCAATTTGGATATTTTGGATGGTAAAATCAGTGCCTTGGTTGTCACACCACGTATTGGTTATGAGTTTACATTCCGGCCAATCATCCCCGGACAGGGAAATACCAAATTGCAGGTATGGACCGGCGGTATGTACCAGAGAATTACTCAAGAATTTGAAGGCAATATCAGTAATCTGAATTTACCCCCTATGTTTGACCAATTGGTAAGTGCATTCGATGATTACGATAGTATGAAGTTCAAAGTAAAACAGCATGTTGCTTCCCGCTGGAATAATACTGTTGGGGCAAGGCTGGAAGTCACGCGCAATTTCAATTTACTGACTGAAGTTGGCTTTAACAAACGTAACAGCTTCTATATTTCAGGTGAGTTCCGTTTTTAATGAAAATCCGCTGTACTCTATATGGGCTGGCTTTAGCCAGCTTTTTTATTTCTGATTTCTCATATGGTCAATTGCCTCTTAGCAGGGAAAAAATCGACGGCTGGCTGGAAAAATTAGGCGGCAGTAATACCTATGACAACGGTAAAGCCATTGACTGGGGCATTTTGCCGGGTCCTTTTTATACCCCTGAATTAGGCGCTGGCGTCGGTGTTGCCGTCGTTGGGCTTTACCGGCCAGATTATCACGACCATACCAGCCAGATCTCTTCCCTTTCCCTAAATGGATTTGCCTCTTTAACAGGTGCTTTTGGGTTCACATTTGATAACTACAGTTTTTTTGCTGATGATCAATGGCGTTTTTTTCTTTCCGGCACACTGAATAACGTTCCCACCTATTACTGGGGAAGCGGATATGACGCAGGTAAGGTAGATGATAATAAAGAAAAATACCGATCACAGGAACTGCGCCTGCAACCCAGAATGCTCTATCGGGTTGCTGATTCCACCTATTTGGGCGCTGGCTGGGATTTTTCATCACTATATGCCAAAGATCCTGATAATGGCGCGAAAAAACTATTCGCCGCAGAAAAGGACGGACAATCCATATTAAGTTCAGGTGTCAGTGTTTATTTCAGTTATGATACTCGGGATTTTCTGCCTAACGCTCATCGGGGACAAGTTCTTGATCTTATTTACACCCATTTTTCCCCGGCATTAGGCAGTGACCGCCGGTTTAACACCGTTGATATGCAATACAGCGCCTATTACCAATTAAATGAAAAATCGGTACTGGCATTCGATAGTCATGGCCGTTTCACTGATGGTCAGGTACCGTGGAATATGCTGTCGATGCTGGGTAGCAGTAACCGGATGCGCGGATATTATGAAGGCAGATACCGGGACAAAAATGTTATCAGCACCCAACTGGAATATCGACATAAACTGGACTGGCGACACGGATTTGTCTTGTGGGCGGGAGCCGGCACCATGAGTCATTACGCCGAAGATATTGGCTCAGGAAACTGGCTTCCCACCGTTGGGGCAGGATATCGCTTTGAATTCAAACCTAAAATGAATGTAAGACTGGACTTTGGTATCGGTAAAAAAAGCAACGGATTTTATTTTCAGGTGGGAGAGGCTTTTTGAAATTGCGTTTATGGATTGCCGCTCTAACTTTAGTTGCAGGATGTCAGGGAACTTTTTCACCAATTGCACCAGTACAACCTGATCTAAAGAGCGAAACAACCGCCGAAGCAACCCGTGCATGGCCGGCTCTTGACCCAACCCGTTCTCCCGAAGGATTAAGAGCCTGCTGTGCTTTTGGTTATGATTTGAAAACACAATTATTGGCTATTCCAGTCCCTTTTTATCAAATAGCTAATGTGCTGGATGCCGATGATCTTGGCGAACATCATTATAACAATAGCTTTTTTGGCACCGTCGCTTCATTAACAGGAATCAGTAATGAAAAAGTAGGGATAATATATACTCGCAGAGGTGGATTCATTGATATTTCCCATGTGCGGGATACGGCTGATAATGCAGTTTTTCTATTCAGTCAAATTTGGCCTCGTCTTGGGGAAGAGTGGCAAATAGAATTAGGCAACGAATTAGCATCACGCCGCATCCAGTTTTATCAATTCACACCACCAGCTGCGATAGAACAACGTTATACCCTAAGTGCTTATCTGGCGGTAAAACTGGCTTTTGAACTCGCCGCATGGCATGAAATTGCCCAATGGTATGGTTACCAATCTATACCGGGGTTTTCTGAAAAAGTCTCTGCATTTTCTCCTGAAGATCTCTACTCTAATTTGCTGGGAGCGCGTCTTTCCCTTTCATTGATATTGGCAGGACAAGTACCTTCAATGAAGCAATACCGCTTATCAATGCAAGCTATTCTGCCGCCTGCGCTGCATGAACTGAAAGCCCTCTCCTCTGATGAAACCCGGAAAATGTTTGAACAGATCGATGGTATCTGGTGGGACAGTAAACGTCGTGTACCTGATAAGCGCTTGGTTCTTCAACGTGATTATCACACTCACAGCGATCGTACACCGAATATGGTACCGTCAGAGCAGCAATATCCACTCAGGCTTACTTTGCCACAACAATATTCTGGCTACATATTATCTGAATTGGCCGAATTACAATTGTGGCCCAGCCACCAAATGAAAGAGCTTCCAGTGCCAGAACGCTACTGGACTGTTCTTGATTTCCCACAATTAGCAGAAAAAGCGAAAGAGCAGCAAGAGAATCATTGACCTCTATATTTCTACTGACTGCTCCTCTTCACAAAGAGAAAAAAATCTTAGATTACTATTTCTCAAATAATAATCCCATTTTACTATAATTGATTATTAATCATCATTCTCATAATGTCACATCACAATATAAAATTAACATCATCTATAATAAAAAAACTATGCCAATCACAGTTAACAAAGAAAACTCGCATTAACAAGACATTATTTCACAGGATAAAAAAATCGTATTGAAATATTTACAAAGATAAAAAACCAATAACCAGCTGATATAAAATAATTAATATTAAACAACATTTAAAAAATAAATAGAAAAATCACAAAAACATTAACCAACAAAACAAATGCAAAAAGAAATAAAATCCAATAATATAAAAATAAATAGATTTTAATTCCAAAATATATTCAAAAACAGAGTATTTTTGTTATTTTTTCGATGTTAAAAGAGGTTTACTCTTAATTTAACTTAGATAATGCAAATATCTTCTTAAATAAATCCAACCTGTCTATAATGTATATTTCCAAGTTATAAATATGTATGAACAATATCAGCTTCATCTAAGTAGATAAAATAAGAACTTACATTAGAAAAAATTAAATTTATTCAAGCTGGCTTAAGTTGCCAGATTATTTTCAACCATATAATATATTGATTTTCATTTTAAACTTATAAAATCAAACTCATTCTATAGATAGATACAGGCATTATTTTTAAATCTTTCTAATGTATTAGGGGATTCAG
The DNA here is from genome assembly GCF_040256935.1 of Photorhabdus viridis. Lineage (NCBI taxonomy): Bacteria > Pseudomonadati > Pseudomonadota > Gammaproteobacteria > Enterobacterales > Morganellaceae > Photorhabdus > Photorhabdus viridis. The sequence goes on along the minus strand of NZ_JBEJZY010000035.1, from coordinate 16,474 downwards.
GGCCCCTATCTTCACCCCCTGATAAGATCAATTAAAGATGTCCCTACTCCTGGAGAGGAAAAATGAATAAACTAGCATTATCCACTGCCGCCGCTCTTATTTTTACCGGTTCTGCCGTTGCGGCTGATAATTCTGCCGGCGGTACATTACATTTCTCAGGTGCAGTTACTGACGCCACTTGTACTATTAACGGCGGCGCCTCAGCTAATTTGACCATAGTATTGGCGCCTATCTCAGTCACTCAAGCCGGACAAAAGGAAGGCTTGATTGATTTTGGTAAAAAAGCGTTTTCACTCGAATTTTCTAACTGCCAATCCAATGCAGTTGGTTTCGACCCAGCAACCTCCATGTTAAAAATCCACTTCTCATCAGCACATGCCATTGCTAACGATGGCAAGTACCTGATGAACCAAGAACTGAATGCAAGTGGCAAACCTAAAAACGTCGGTATCGCTATTGTTAAATATGCAGAAGAAAATACCCCGATCATGCTGAATAAAGCTTTGGATACGGGAATCAAGGGCTCTACTCCAGCGCCTGAAGTTGTCGATTTCTATGCCAAATATTATAAAGTAGGCACTGCTGATGCGGAACCCGGTAAAGTAATAACAACGGTGACTTATCACGTTGCTTACTTATAATCATTTACTACAACAAATAAAGCCTATTTATCCAAATAGGCTTATTTACTTTGACAAAAATAACGTTATGAAGAAATTATTTCTAGCTATATTATTCTCGGCAACAGCTTTATCTGCACAGGCCAATATCGTTATTAATACAACCCGGGTTATTTATCCGGCCGGTAATAAAGAGGTATCTGTTCAATTATTAAATACAGGCGATCAACCCTCTCTGGTACAATCCTGGATAGATGATGGCGATCCTAATTCAACACCAGAAACAGCTAAAGTTCCTTTTCTGCTCACACCCCCAGTAGTCAAAGTTGATGGCAATAACGGCCAGCAATTGAGAATAAAGCACACTAATAGCAACCTACCTACTGATCGTGAATCGCTATTTTATTTAAATGTTCTGGATATTCCACCCATTGCAGAAAACATTGCCGATAAAAATGTCATGCAGATTGCTATTCGTACCCGGATAAAATTTCTCTACCGGCCCGAAAAGCTCTCTATTTCACCTAAGCAGATCGAACAGCATGTTGCATTAAAACGCGATGGCAACCAACTAAAATTGGAAAATTCATCACCCTATATCCTGAATATCGTCGGCCTTAAATCTTCCAATGCGCAACCTAACTTATTAAATGAAGGAACCATCATCAAACCGTTCTCTTCTCATTCATTCAGTACCAATGAAAAAGTAAAAGCGGGAGACAAATTAACTCTAGCTATTGTTGATGATTTTGGTGCTATAAATAAATTAACTTTACCACTTAAACAGTGATATTAATGGCATAGCATAAAACATGATACGAAAAAAAGTTAGTCCGTTAATTCTGATAATCACCACTATCCTATATACAGATTGCTTATGTTATGCCGCAACATTTAATACTGATTTTCTGGCCGGCGAATCTGCAAAAGCGGATTTATCCCGATTTTCTTCTGCTTCAGAACTACCCGCCGGCCACTACGGTATTGATATATACCTAAATAATGACTGGAAAGGGCGATTTGATATTAATATCCAGAACGACGGCAAAGATATCTACTTATTAAGTGAAGATCTGCCAAGATTGGGGATAAAAATTGATACAAGTCAATTACCAGAATCAAACTCATCCAAAGGTGAAATTCTTCTTACTAAAGTAATATATGAAGGAACCGCTAATCTTGATGTTCCTAAACTCAGCCTGCATCTGGTCGTTCCTCAAGCTTATATTAAGAATGAACTGAAGGGCTATATCGATCCTGCCTTCTGGGACAGAGGAATTCCAGGCGCTATGCTTTCCTATAATGCCAACTATTACCATACTCAAAACAGGAATAAACAGAACAGTAACTATGAGAATGAAGATAATGCTTACGTGTCACTTAATAGCGGTTTGAACTTGTTTGGCTGGCAATTACGTGATCAATCCTCTTATTACTATACACGTTCAAGTGGCAATAAATGGAGTAATAATACCCGTTATCTGCAACGAGGTATTTCATCAATTAACGCAGAACTTCGCATTGGCGATAGCTATACATCAAGTGATCTGTTCGATTCTTTCCGTTTCCGGGGTATCAACCTGAAAACAGATATGCGCATGTACCCCGATGCCTGGCAAGGGTTTTCCCCTATCGTCCGGGGAGTTGCGCAAACTAATGCTCTGGTAAAAATCTCCCAGAATAATGTTGTTATTTATCAGGGTAATGTACCACCGGGACCTTTTGCCATTGATACTATTTTACCAACAGGTTCGGGTGGAGATTTATTTGTCGAAGTCACAGAAGCGACAGGGCGTACCAACAGTTTTACCGTTCCCTTTTCATCTGTTCCTAATATGATGAAACAAGGTCTCGGCAAATACGATATCAGTGCAGGTAAAACACAAATTGCCAACAGTCGTTATAAACCAAACTTTTTCCAAGCCAGCTATCAATATGGCTTTAATAATGTCCTGACGGGTTATACCGGCGCCATCATCAGTAAAGATTATTACTCATTATTGTTAGGCAGTGGCTTTAACCTACCGATTGGCGCTATCTCACTGGATATTTCACAATCCAGCGCCAAATTTGATAATAGCCCAACGATGAAAGGCCAGAGCTACAAAGTGTCTTATAGCCGCTATATTCCACAAACAGGAACGAACTTCTCTCTGGCGGCTTATCGCTATTCAACTAAAAACTACCTAAACCTGATCGATGCTATTAATCTACGTGACTGGATAAGCAACGGATATAACCAACAATACTATTCTCACCAGAAAAACACCTTCAATATCAATTTGAACCAAAATCTTGGTAACGGTGCGGGTTCACTTTTTATTTCAGGGACATTCCGTGATTATTGGGGAACAAAGAACAAAAACAGAGAGTATCAAATGGGGTATTCCAACAGTCTGGGTAAAATCAATTATACCCTGACGGCAAGCCGTGTCCGATATAATATCAATGATACAGAAAATAAAGAGGAGCAGCGCTATTATCTGACACTGTCTGTTCCTTTTGAACTGTTTGACTCGCCAGCCTATCTGACGAGTAATATCTCAATCAATGACAAACATTACAACAACAGTGATTTGGGATTGAGTGGCAGCGCAGGCCAGAACAACCGCCTGAATTACCACTTCAATATTTCAGATCAAAAAAGTGGCTCCACAACAACCAGTGCAAACCTGACCTATAAAACATCCGTTTCCACACTGAATAGTTCTTATAGCCAGTCCAAGGATTATCGCCAGATGGGGCTGGGTACAACAGGCAGTTTAGTCGCTTACCGAGGTGGAATTCTGGCCGCTAACCAAGTAGGGGAAACCTTTGCAATCATTGACGCACCAGGCACAGTTAACGCTTCTGTGAATGGAGATAAAAGCATGGTAACCAATAATAGCGGTAAATTGCTGATACCTTATCTTTCTCCTTACCGTAAAAACGCCATTATGCTGGATACCAGTGAAGTGCCGGAAGGGGCGGCTGAACTTATCGGTAACATCAGAGACGTTGCGCCCTATTCCGGCGCCATTACCCATCTCGGATTTAAAACAGACCAGCGGAAAACTTTTATTTTCTACGCCACTCAAGCCAATGGTAAACCTCTGCCTTTTGGTACTGAAATTGTCGATTCAGAAGATCACAGCCTGGGATATATTGGTCAGGGCAGTATGGTTTTCCTGCGAGTAGAGAAATTACCACAGCAAATTTATATCCGTATCGGTCAGTCAGGCGAAAAGAGCTGCATAATAAACAATCCACAGCCTGAAATGGACTCAACCGCCAATATTTGCCGTTAAGGAGAAAATAATGAAACTTAAGCTATTGTATCTGGCGGCTTTAATCACTCTGGGTGGCAGCAGTATCGCTTATGCGGACTGTAAACCCAATCATGCGATAACCGCACCGGCAATCACAATTGATATGACAGATAATCTCTATCTGAACAGTAATGAAACTTGGCTATTGCACACCCGGTATTCCGGCTATTTTACATGCACCAGAAACGCATTGTGGAAACAAAACTCTGTGGCTAATGGCTCTCCTTTTACCAGAAACAAGGTTGTTTTGGGGTTCAATGGCGGTAAAGATTATGTCGAAGTGGCTATCACAGATCTTTCTCCTAGCGGCACGATTAGTCTGGGAAACAGTAATACAACCTATCCGGCCAGCAAATTACAGGCCCAATTTACGCTTAATGTTAAGCTACTGAATGGCAGACCCGGAGGTAATAACATTCACGTCTTTTCCGGCAATAATGCAACACTAAAAACAGCTGTTATTGCGATGGACACCACTAATCTAGGGATCCTTGACGCCATTGTTCGTTTTGCTACAGATTTCCTGACTTTTATTCTCACCTGGGTGTGGCCAACTCATTCTGAAGATATCTATTACCAACCTATCACTATGACTTTTGATCGTAAAGAGACAACTTGTAACTTCTCAAACGCGGGATTAACAGTGAATCTGCCAAAAGTTAACCGCGCTACACTGCTTAACGGAACAAATAGAGGAGAAACACCTTTTGCACTCAATTTTGCATGCGATTATCTCAAAAACGGTAAAACTTCACGTTCAGTTAAAGCCTACCTAAGCAGTAATAATTTACTACCAAACGACAACCAAACGTTAATTGATAGCAAAGCAGGAGCCGCTAAAGGCGTTGGTATCCGTGTCTCTCAACAAGGTAATTCAACACCCATAATTTTCAGCGCTTCGCAATCTTCCTCTCGCGGAGCAACAGAGCTATTCAGCAAAAAGGCCGGCAACGTTATCGATAAACACTTTACAATCAATTTTAATGCTTACTACCACGTTTATGATCCCAAAAACATCATATCAGGGGAATTGAAAGCAACTTCTGTTCTGAACTTTGAATACAATTAACCAGGAGGCAAGGGAAATGTCCTCTATATCTCTCGGCCTAACCAAAAATTTATGTTTCAATAAGTAACAATGTGTAACAAAGTGTTTCTGCAAAAAAATCCATTTACATTTACAACTCACTCGAAACTTATGTAAGACAATGATAATCCTAATATTAAATAATCACGCATACTGGCTTAATTTCATAATAAAATGGTATGATTATATTAAAAATAGAGAAAAACATATTGTTAATTATCAACAACGAAAAAAACAACACAAAAAATATATTTTAAATTTTTATTAAAAATATAAATAAAACCATAAAAACCATGACACAGAAATATATAAAACAGATGATAATCAAGCGTGAAACAATATAGACATCAATAAAGAATATAAAATAAACATTCGATTTAATATATTGAGAAATAAAATAACAAATTAAAAATCAACAACATAAAGAAAAAACCCAAAAAGATAAAGAACAAATCATTAGATAAAAATATATTTATATCCAATTGAAAAATATAACAAACATAACTTATTTAATAAAAAGTAAAATACGAATTACATTCAAAAAATACTATTGATATAAAAACAAATAAAAAAATATTTATATTCCAAACAAACAAATCATTAAAGAGTTATTATTCTTATATATGCCTGTATTATTGTGTTATTATAATATTTATCCAAAATAGATAATTGTAACACATTGTTACTTATTTTAACTTAACATTTAGAACCATATAGAATATCCTGCACCACGCCAATGGTAATGAGTATATTATAAAATCAACTCAAGTCTGACAGATACAGCTCAATTTTAACTCACAGAGAAAAATCCATATCGGTAACAGGTTACCTTTTTATGAAAATGATAATTATTCTTATAGCGGCAATATTAATATCAATTAGTTTATTACTCGCTGCGGTGTTTTTACGATTGGCAATACTATAAATAAATGGGATCGAACTGAGTTCAATAATTTTGGATACTCTACCCACTGGTTTACAGATCATTTTTCTTTTAGAAAAAACCTCTCAGGCATGAAATGAACAAAACAATCATTATTATACCTGATGAATAGCCCAGCCCAGAAAAGCAACATTTTGTACAAAAATGACAGATAACCATCTATAAATTAATAAAAAACTATAGAATAAATTAGCAAAATAACAATTTTTATTACAGAAAATATATTTATGAATTACTAAAAACTCTGGCTATGCTGGATTTATTTTGCTAGCATTAGATTGTTTTTTATTCAGAGCAAACGAGGAAAAGCAATGCCCTCTCAAACGATGAGGACAACTGCCATCTTCGCTTTCTTTATTTCACTATTGTTTTCCGCTTTTAGTCACGCATCAACCAGCACCGCTAAAAGCATGGAGTATTCTCACAATGACGCACAAAGCAATTTGCCGGATTTGCGAAAATACCCTTCGGGCATCCCACGTAAGAAAGCGTTTTTAAATGTAGTTGTCCCTGTAATTGATAAACACAATCAACGAATTATGCAGGAACGGAAATGGTTACTGGAACACCAGAAAGCCAAACGTTGGTCCACTCAGGATATCAGGTTCTTGCAACGTATTTGCAAAAACTACAACGTGAGCTGTAGCAGCTCGCCTAAAAAAGTTAACTGGAACAAGCTACTGAGCCGTGTTGACATCATCCCAACCCATTTTGTCGCAACTCAGGCTGCAACAGAATCTGGTTGGGGAACATCTAAACTTGCACAACGAAATAACAACTTGTTTGGTATGCGTTGCGGTAACAGCTGTAAGAAGACCCAAGGTAAGATAAAAGGTTATTCCGCTTATCCGACTATCAATGATTCTGTCGAAGCCTATATGAGAAATATGAATACCCATAACGCTTATGAATCATTACGTGTTTCACGCGCTAAACAGAGGAATAGCCAGGAATCACTGAATACCAGCAAACTGATTGATAATCTTGAAGGATATTCACAATTAGGTTCTACTTACAACAGCTACCTGCATAAAGTGTTTAACAACAACAAAGGGCTTATTACCCAAGCACAAGAGTTCGCTAAAAACGACCCTGCCGAAAGTGCTAAATAAGTATGAACCCACATATATAGCCCCAGAAACTAAAGTTATCCGTTTCATAACAAAGGCATGAAGCGGATGATTTTTTACGTTCACCAGCATGTTTTTCTCATTGATAGAATATTTAGATTAAATATTATAATATTGCTCATTATTACCCTTGTATTGCGACAGAATGATTAGCCAGAGTTTAATATGAATTTCTTTTCGTTTGAGTTTCTTGGGTCCTTTGTTGCCCTTTTTCTCTTGTATTGGATGCTACAAAAAAGCGCGAAAGTACAAAACTACTTGTTGATAATCGCAAGTTATCTGTTTGTCTTTTCTTTTAATCCACTTTTCGCCGGCATCTTATTTGGCTATACGCTATTTATCTATTTTTTAACAAACATAGCTGGCAAATTTCTATCCAACCGCATCACATTTACCATTCTGACAATAGGTATTCTGGGATGCTTCACTGCATTCAAATATTACTCTTTCTTTCAGGAAAGCCTGCAACAAGCGTTCGCCAAATTTGGTTTATCCATAGATTTACCCATACTGACATTACTCCTGCCTTTAGGTTTATCTTTCTATGCATTTCACTCCGTCAGCTATGTCGTTTCTGTCACAAGAAAAGAAATGCCCCAGGCATCATTCCCTGATACCATTTTATACCTCTGCTTTTTTCCCAGTATTGTTGCCGGACCAATAAACCGGGCTAAAGATTTCTTACCTCAAATCCAGATTTCATCAAGAGTGATCATTGAACCATCAAGAGCAATATTGCTGATTGCATTGGCAATAACCAAACTATTCCTGTTCAGCTCTTATCTATCCGAAAATTATGTAAACCCAATTTTTGATGACCCTGCCAGCTACAATGCCGGGCAAATCCTGGTTGGTATTTATGCCTATGCCTGGCATATCTATTTTAATTTTTCCGGCTATACCAATCTTGTTACCGGATTAGCGCTACTCCTCGGATTCAGGGTACCTGAAAACTTTAATGCTCCTTATCTGGCGGAAAACTTACAATCTTTCTGGCGCCGTTGGCATATTAGTTTATCTGAATTTATCCGTGATTATGTCTATATTTCTTTTGGCGGTAATAAGCAGGGATTTGTACGTAAAAATCTTAATTTATTTGCCGCTATGGTCATCTCCGGTTTATGGCATGGTGCCGGAATTAACTTCATTATCTGGGGAGCTATTCATGGGTTAGGATTAATCATCCTCAATGTTAAATATCAGTTATTTTCCTCAAAAAACAAAAAAAACGAAAATACGCCTAAAAATCCAGTAACCTCATTTTTATCCAAAGTGATCACCTTCCACTTTGTCTGTCTGGCATGGGTTTTCTTCCGTTGCCCTACTCTGGATGATGCACTGACATTATTAAATCAATTGATATCAACAGATTTATTTCACTCAATAATAGCCAACGGTGGGTTGTTACTGATGTTCTGGGGACTCTTTATTATTTATCCGCAGCTGATTAATCTAAAAATAGCCGTTGGGAAAATTCATTCTCGGATTTCATGGAGATACTACCCAATACCATTAGCGATTATTCTGACTTTAGTATTTATGCTTTCACCACAAGGAATGCCAGGATTCATCTATGCTAATTTCTGAATTCAAATCCAATTTAAAAACTGCCGGGCAAGTCATTTTTATCGTGGTATTAACCAGTCTGCTGTTAATCTGGCTGAATCACCGTTCACTGGATAGATTCTGGCAACAGAAATACCACCAGCAAAGCCTGTGGGCAGCCTTACAAGGTAATCCACTCTGGGATTTAGGGGATAATCTGGAACAAAGCCTACTCGCTGCGGGAGAAGCGTTCATCTTACATACTACCGGCAATAACAGTGACAATTATCAGCCAACTCCCCTAGAAGCGAATATCACCCTTCCTGCGGGTTTTCAGATCGGGCTGAGACTTTTAGGTGGTTATACCTCTCCTATGGCAAATCTTCCGGCAACTTTCCCTGAATTATTACAAAAATCCCCTCATACTACTCATTCTGTCGGTTCATCGGTGCCCCACAATTCAGGCCATAATGTTCATTCCAATCATTCCAGTATAGTTATCACCAAAACCAATGTGACGCTGACAGCCAAGGATAAAGTGCTTTTTGCCGGAGACTCAATGATGCAGGGCATTGCCCCCCATCTGAAACGTCAGCTCTATCAGGATTACGGTATTTCAAGTATTAATCTCAGCAAACAAAGTACCGGGCTTGCGTACCCCAGCTTTTTTAACTGGCCGGAAACTATCAATAAGGCACTGGAAGCTAACCACGATATCAAGCTGGTTGTTATCTTTCTGGGGCCAAATGACCCCTGGGATATGCCGCCAAAACATGGAAGCACCTACCTGAAATTCGCAAGTCCTGATTGGGAAGACCTCTATCGCCAACGTATCGACATGATCCTTACCGAAACACATAACCACGGCGCTGATGTTATCTGGATTGGCCCTCCCAATATGCGACAGAAAAAACTCTCTGCTAATATGGAATATCTAAGATCACTGTATCAATCAGAAGTAGTGAAAGCCGGGGAAATATACGTTTCTGTTAACGACATTTTTAAATACCATACGGATGATTATTCTGATTATATTGGCGACAATAGTAACAAAATTAAACTCAGAAGCGGCGATGGTATACATTTTAGCTTGAAAGGCCAGCAAACTATCTCGGACAATATATTCTCATTGATTGAATTTATTCAGGAACCCGCTAAACAAAATGGAAAGACTTAAACAACTCCGCCGGCGATATCACTCTATCGGCCTTGGTCTGGTCATCATGCTCTCTTTAAGTCTGATATCATGCCATAAGCAAAGACCAGAGCCATTGCTAATACAACAGCCGGCAAAAGCAAACCAGCAGTTAATAGACTTTGGTGAACCCAATCTCACCTTACTGACAGATAAACTTCACAACAGCCGCCATAATCAACTGCATTTTGTTCAGATAGGTGATTCCCATACTGCCGCAGACTTTTTTACCGGCAAACTCCGTTCTCTATTACAACAACGTTTTGGTGATGCAGGTATTGGCTTTATCAGCCCAATAAATGTGCCCGGCCAACGTAACGCGATAATCAGCATAACAGGCAATAAACAACAATGGGAACTGACGACCAGTCGCAAAGATAATCAGCCTGATTTCCCGCTCGGTGGTGCAATTGCAGAACCCGATAACCAAACGAGTCAATTAACTTTAAAACTGTTTTCACCATCTCGTGATCGCTATCAACTTACAACGTTATACCAAGCAACGGGCGATTCTCAAATTCTGGTTCAGTCTGCAATCAAGAGAATACTTAAATTACCGGCAACTCACGGTCAATGGCAATTTTCCACAGAAGAATCGGTCACATTCCCGGTTAATATTATGGCAATACAAAATAATCAGTTAGAATTAGGTGGCTGGTTTATCAAACGTAAACAACCAGGTGTTATGTTGTCCGCTTTAGGTATTAATGGTGCAACCATTAATATGATCGATAAGTGGCAGCCACAATGGATTAATACATTAGCGCAAATGCACCCCGATATGGTGATCCTCGCTTATGGCGCCAATGAAGCATTTAATGATTCGCTAGACTTATCAAGTTATCACCAGCAACTGGAAACCAAGGTAAAACAAATTCGTAATCATTTACCACAAGCAGTTATCCTTATTATCGGGCCAGGCGATTCCTTGAAAAACAGTCAAGCAGCAAGTTGTACATCACAACAACCAGCAATGTTGAATGACGTCATCCGTATTCAGCAGGAAGTCGCACAAGAGCAGCACACACTATTCTGGAATTGGCGTGAATATATGGGTGGTGAATGTTCAATTAGAGGCTGGGCTCAGCAAGATCTTGCGCGCCCAGATTATGTTCACCTTTCAGCTATAGGCTATGAACGCAGTGCTGAAGCTTTATATCAGCAATTAATAAATATTCTCGATCAATAAGCAACAACGACGCTTCATTGGGAATCGTACTAAATACTAACATTGCATTTAGTGCAACAAAATCTTAGAGTTATGAACTACAATATGAACAAGTTCACAAGGTATCAATTTAATCATCTTTTTACCTACATTTAATACAATGAAAAATAAGTTTATACCATCTGTAACACATAGCGCTAAAAAGAGTATTTAAAATATGACTTTTTCAAAAAAGTATCCCAGAGGCTCTATAAGAAGATTCATTTCCGGCTGGAAAGAATGTAGTATTGAACGTTACCAACAAGCCTATTCTCTTTATGGCGGTGGAATATCTACTCATCCCAATATTGTAAATTTTTTAAACAAAAAATTTGGGAATAGTTTTATCTTTTACGTTAAAGAAAACCCAGAAACAAAAAACGTTATCGAAGGTGCGTACTTTACATGCAAAGATCATCATCTGGCAGCAAGTTATCAAAAAAACTACCACTTCGTCACTTATGATGAAATTATCTTTCCTATCGCCAAACACCTAAAAACCCTAATCCCAGGGAAATCTAAAGCCATATCGCTCCTGCACAAAGAAAATTTTATCAACGTTTGTTATGGGCGGTTAAACAAACGAACAGTCTGTCTTGCTAAAGAGAATTTTTCTTATAAAACAAAAAGAAATCGAAGTAATGAAATTAACAAATTTAAACGTTCTGGCGGGGAAATACATCAAATTAACGATTTTACCTGTCAAGAGTTTGTCGATATTTACACTACACTGTACGAAAAACGCTGGACATATAAAACGCACAATCAAGAAGAGAAAGAAAAATTAATTGAATTATATACCGAACTCAAGCAACATCTGTACGGGAATGTATTAACTATCAATGGTGCCCCGGTAGCCTACGATCTCGTCATAAAAGCAGACAGTCCCCAGTGGATTTCATTTGACGCAGTCGACGGTGGACTCGATCCTGAATATTCCAATCTCAGTGTTGGCAGTGTTTTAATGTGGTTAAATATTCAGAATGCTTCAGAACTCTGCCAGCAACATCAAAAGACTATGCGTTACTCTATTGGCAGACCTTCTCTTGCCTATAAAGATCGCTGGTGCAATCGTCATCCATTAGTCAGGAGCTTATTCTAGCTTCATCAATATCTTTACATAAGTGACTTATATGGCCGTTTTTATAGGAAACGGCATTACATCATGGCAAAGAAAGCCATCCCAACCGCCGCCCCCGTTATTCCAAGAATAGTTTCCATAATCGACCAGGTTTTCAGTGTTTGAGATTCCGTCGCACCAGTAAATTTACCGAACAACCAAAAACCGGAATCATTAACATGACTCAATACCAGAGACCCCCCGGCAATACAGATTGAAAGGGCTGCAAGTTGGGCCCCAGAATATTCTAATACATCAACAACCGGCAGGATAAGACCAACGGTTGTCAGGCAGGCAACGGTCGCAGACCCTTGAATAACACGCACTGTACCAGCAAGGATAAAACACGCTAATGCAATTGGCAGGCCTGAGCCAATCAATGCATTCCCCAACGCAGGACCAACCCCGGAATCCACCAACACTTGTTTGAATACACCACCGGCCCCGGTAACCAACAAAATAATTCCAGCAGGCTGAATAGCCGAAGAGCAAATATCCATCACTTTTTCTTTACTCATCCCACGACGAATTGCCAGACCATAAATGGCAATCAGACAAGCAACCAAAATCGCAGAGAATGGATGACCGATGAATTCAAGCCACAAATACAATTCAGAATCTTGTTCAACAAAACTCTCACCAATAGCCTTTAATCCAACCAAAGCTAAAGGAAACAAAACCAGCGACAAGCTCAAACCAAAAGATGGCATCTTACCCTGACCAAGACTGGGTTCACTCATATCAACGGGTAAATCCAACGTAACATACTTACTGACGAAACTACCAAAAATTGGCCCAGCCAGTAACATCCCCGGAATCGCTGCACTGATACCAATCAGGATCATCCAGCCAAAATCAGCATTCATCTGTGAAGCCAACAACATCGGAACTGGGCCGGGTAACAGAAACGCTGCGGCTGCCGCAACACCGGCAAACAAAGGAATAACCAGTTTCACTACGTTACCACCAGTACGGCGCGCAACTGCAAACGCCACGCCAATCAATAAAACAATCGCTACATCAAAAAACAGCGGTAAAGCACAAACCAGACCAGCGATCCCCAATGAATAATGAGCACGGTTTTCACCAAAACTATTTAGTAATTTAATCGCAATCTGATCCAGAGCACCTGTTTCATGCAGGACCTTACCAAACATCGCTCCCAGTGCGACAACAATCGCCAGAAAGCCTAATGTTCCGCCCATTCCTTCTTGCATTGTTTCGGTAATTTTATCCAATGGCATACCAGAAAAAACACCCGCCCCCATAGATACCAGTATTAACGCAACAAAAGCATGTATTCTGGCCTTCATCACCAGAAATAGCAGTAAAAGAACAGAGCCAACTGCTGTCAGCACTAAGGTTAAAGTACTCATTATTTTTCCCCTGAAATGACACTATTAATTATTTTTATTGAGTGATTAATCACTTCATCAAGAGACGATCTAATATCAATCAGATAAACATCTTTTTCATCTCTACCCGGTTCTTCTAATGCCTCAAATTGAGACACCAACATTTGAGGTTTAAAGAAATGATCTTTACGTGCTTTCAACCGATTTTCAATTAAATCAAAGTCACCTTTCATATAAAGAAATGACAGATTTTTATTATTATCACGCAGCATATCCCGGTAATGCTTTTTTAAAGCAGAACAAACAATCAGGGAAACTGGATTTGTGCGTTGCATGGCAAAAACTGCATCATTTAGTGATTTCAACCAAGGCTTGCGATCTTCATCATTCAGTGCATAACCTTTAGACATCTTATTAATGTTAGATCTTGGGTGTAAGAAATCACCATCCAAAAAAGCGGAGTCCAATTTATAAGCCACAGCATTGGCAACAGCAGATTTACCACTGCCTGATACCCCCATAAGCACAAAAACATGATTCGACTGCTGGGTATCTCTCATATAAATTCCTTAGCGTAGATATTTCACTTACAAAATGTTACCGGTAACTGTTATCGGTAACATTATCAGAAGTAGAAGTAAACTTCGCAACAACACGGAATATTCAAGAAATGGAAATGTGATATTTATCACAAATGAGCTCAAAGAATGTGAATCCAGTTGACCGATTAAATACTTTCTCCTAAAGATAACTGAAAACCGATATCGATCATTTTTTGTGGTAAATGTTCACCTTTCAGCCGTGTCATCAATAATCCAGCAGCCTTCCGTCCCATTAAGTCACGAGGTGTCAACACACTGGCAAGTTTTGGTGTCATCACCTGACCAACATCGTGACCATGAAAACCCGCTATCGCAATATCATGCGGTACAGCTATCCCCTGACGTTGACACTCAAAAATTGCTCCGATAGCAAGGTCATCATTGGTACAAAACAGACCATCCACATCAGGATACTTTGTTCTCGCTTCATTCAGTAGTTTTCCCCCTAAGGTGTAAGAAGAGCTGTCAGGTGTCATTACCTTACCTGGCTTTAAACCCACGCTTTTCATTGCAGCTTCATAACCTTCCAGGCGAATAATGGTCCTTTCATCCTGCCTTGCGCCAAGATAAATCACCCGCTGACAACCACGCTCAACCATTGCCATTGTCATCTGTCGGGCTGCTTCAAAGTTATCAATACCGACTGCCGTATCGAAACAAGGAGAAACACAGTCCATCAGCTCAACGACAGGGATACCGGCCGTTTCCAGCATCTTCAAAGTTCGCGGTGTGTGAGTACGTTCAGAAAGAATCAAGCCATCAATATTGTAGGAAAGCAGGGAAATTAAACGTTCCTCTTCCTTCTCTGAATGGTAACCATAATGAGCCAGCATGGTTTGATAACCATTACGATCTGTCACATATTCAATACCACGGATAACTTCCGCAAAAACCTGGTTAGTCAAAGAAGGCAACAAAACACCGATAGCATGACTAGTAGAATTAGAAAGAATATCTGGAACTCGGTTCGGGATATAACCTAATTCATCCAAAGCATCCGCTATTTTCTTTCGCAATTGCTCAGAAACTTGATCGGGGTTACGTAAGAAACGACTTACTGTCATTTTTGTAACACCAACACGATCAGCCACATCTTGTAAAATAGGACGTTTTTTCTTCATATTTCAATACAATACAAAATTAGTAAAAAATTTTAGGGTAATAAACACAGCGCTATAACATATTTATACACTATCAGAGAACGCTTTTTTTGAGTTTAGTCTGGTAGTGGAACAGTGATCCCGATTTATTATCTATTCAGACTCTGTAGGATAATTTTCAGTCAAAATATAATGTAAAATACAACGATAACACTTACCTACAATTCCAGCAAAAATGTAAAATTTAACAGGCAATGTTTTCTATAGTATTTGTCGGTTAACCTCAGATAAGGTTAAAGCACTAAGCTACTGGTTAATCTGCTGCTACTAATATTATCTCCCAGAAAAGAACCATTATGGGTACTAACTAATACGAGAGGTAACAGCATAAAATACAAGAGAAACGATACAGCCATTTACTGCAATGATCAGTATGCTTTAACCGGCAAATATAATTAAATAGTGACGGACTCCTATTTTCTATGCCTAATTACCGTCATTTACCAGAATTAAAAAGAGCATTCAACCCCAAATATTGGTCAGTACTAATACAACTGTATTTCTAAATACTATTCTAACTAATCATACTAATGATAATATTTTACATAACCAAAATAATGATAAGGCTGATCATTCCAGTTTTAGTTGTGATGTAAATGGAAAAATAAGTAATCAATTATCGCCTGGGGCTGATTGTAGTTATATTCATAACGATATAAAGATAGAGCGTTATTAGATTATATAAACATAACGCATGCCAAGCAGCTAACGAAAGAGGTTCAGCGCAAAAGTCATCACTGTAATAATGAAGAGGTAAAAATTTCTGGTCATTCTAAAGCAGATATTCGGACCCATCATTTTAACATAATATATTCTTATGAATATGTTGGAAGATTTCCATCATAACAAGCTGAACTTAAAATATCGTGACTCATCTTCTTTTCTATCCACTTTAAGAAGCTGTTGAATTTATTTTTTATGTCTGCTACTTACTATAGCGTATTTTGATTATTCACAGATTGATGAACAAACAGTTTGTTTCTTAAAGTAAATAGGTATCAGACGAAGCAGGCAAATAGGTCAATCAGCCGATAAAATCATTCCCCAAAACGCAAAAACCCCCAGCTTACGCTGAGGGTATTCACTTAATATAAAGCCTGGCAGTTCCCTACTCTCACATGGGGAGACCCCACACTACCATCGGCGCTACGGCGTTTCACTGCTGAGTTCGGCATGGGGTCAGGTGGGACCACCGCGCTATC
>NZ_JBEJZY010000034.1:0-61078 GCF_040256935.1 Photorhabdus viridis | reverse complement strand
TGATTTGCGTTCGTTAAACGTGATCCGATGATGATTAAACTTAATAAAAATCCGGGGTTAAAAAGGGTAAAAATGATCGTTAAAACTTTACATCGATTAACACCATCAGTTAAAAAAATGACTTTTAATCACAGGTTAAATCCTGCCAATAATAAAACGCATAGCAGAATTCACTTTATTTACTCTGCCTTGTTTAATTTATTCATCAATGATTCCATATTCCACTTATTTTACATTTACCTAACCTGTTATAATAATTCAAAAACGCGAATACCGCCGTATTAAAATCTTATATCAAAGCGGATTTAACGCAATAAATGAGCATTTTCAAAGGGAAATTAATCGCATTTAATCGAAGATCATTAACCATTAATAGCTAATTGAAAATAAATCTGTACGTAAAAGGATATTATCCAAGTAGATGAGTATTAAAATGTTTTCTCACCAGTTATTTAACAACGTCAGTAAAGATAAAAAGTGGATATGATTTGCACTCATTAAACGTGATCCGATGATGATTAAACTTAATAAAAATCCGGGGTTAAAAAGGGTAAAAATGATCGTTAAAACTTTACATCGATTAACACCATCAGTTTAAAATTGGACCGGCAGCTTCTCCGAATGCGCCCGGGTGACCAGGTAGAAATCTGCATTAACACCTGATTGCATCAGCGATGGTAAAAGGTCCGGCGGATTAATCAGCCAAAAAGGTGATAACGGTTGAACGGGTATTTAAGCGTTAATAGAACGAGAAAATAGCGTAGAAGAGCAACGATATGAATTGATTTTAGCGTTAAATTATATTAAGTGTTATTTCAACTTTAAAATGTCACCCAATCCTGCAATATTGGAATGTCACCTTCAGGTGTGAATCTGAGCTTCTACATATTGTATAGGAGGATGTGCGTGCTTCTTGAAACAATAAAATCCCTAGAGTGTAGCCTTCACGACGCCCGGCGGCATGACAAAACATGGCTTGAGAAAATCCTCCATCCTGATTTTCACGAAATAACTCGCTCAGGTTACTTAGTTGGCCGCACTGAAACGGTTGACGCCCTGATAGCTGAAAATAGTACTAATTGCATCGCAAGTTCCGACTTCCAGCTGACGATAGTGGGAGAAATGAGCGTTATTCTGCTTTACAGAACTCACAATCAGGACGGTAGCCATGCAGCACTGAGGTCATCAACCTGGGTATTTTCTGATGAACATAATTGGCAACTGATCTTTCATCAGGGAACATCATGTAGCTTATAAATTGAAAGAGTGCCAGAGTCCGTGCAGTCGCCCACGAATTTAACATGACCCTGCAAACGATCATGAGAGTAAAGCAACGTCAGTGATTTCGATAACCTACCAAAAAGGAAAAATTGGCCTAATTGGCCTTTATAAATCAGTAGAAAGTTGTCTATAAAAATAAAAATGGCTCACCAAAATGAAGTGGGCCATTTTTTTGTAAATTTTCATTCATAAACTATAGCTGGCGCACGAAGCGGCCTATAAAGGCTGTAATGTTTTTATCCGCATTTCCGGTTATTCTACTCAAGTCAACGATCAGTGGATCTGGATTAACCGCACTAATGCCTGGCAAAACTTAATGTATACCGTATCGGTTAATCTGGCAGGCTACGATGAGGTTTTTTATTATTTCGGTGAAGGTACAATTTGTAATTATGACGGTAATATTATCCAGCAAGGGCAACGTAACCCTTGGGAAATTGTTACCACCGAATTGTTCCCGCGTCTGGCAGATAAGGCCCATGAGAACTGGGCACTAGAGAACAGTATTTTTAATCTGGGTTGTCGAGATTATGTTGGTAAACCCGGCGGGGAGAGAGCTAATTATTTGACTTGGGTGCACGATCTGGCAAACGGCGAATATAAATTTCCTTGGGATGAAAATATCCGTATTCGTGATGGTTGGAAATATTATCCAGAAGGTGTGAAATTGGGGCCATTACCGAAAGTTGATAATTGACTGATCAGTCTGATATTCTCCTGATGTGAAAAGTATTGTGGAAATATAGGATATAATAATTATCGGATTGGTCGTGACGTTTTTTCCTTTATTATGTCCTATATTTATTTAAATAATTATTTTAAATTGAAAATATTATAAATCTTTCATCAGAAAATCATTATATTTTGATTGTTTTAGTTTATGACCACCAAGGTTAAAAAGGTTGAGTTACATTTATTACAGAACCCAACCCTTATTTATCTATCCCCTAACCGGCAATATAATAGAAACAGTTTACTTGCCAGAATTAATCATTATCAGCAAAGCTTTTTCAATGCTGAGATCAATTTTTGGATACCCAATTCAACTTTGCTACGGGAACATCCTGCATTAAAACGAAGAAAACCATTGCCAGCTTCACCATAAATTCTACCCGGCATAATAGCAACTTTCTCTTCATGGATAAGTATCTGCTGCAATTTATCATCGCCAATATGCAAATTACGCAGGTCTATCCACGCCAAATAAGTCGCCTGTGGCGGCTGCCAATTCAGTTGTGGAAATGCTGCATTCAGTTCCTGAGCAATATAATTCAGGTTACCACTCAGATAATCGCGTAATGCATCAAGCCAGGGTTGCCCTTCCCGGTAAGCCGCAATATGGGCTGATATCGAGAAAATAGCAGGAGAAGATAATCCATAACGCTGCATTAATTGATGGGAATATGCCGCACGACTATGATCATCATAAATGAAACCATAAGCCCCCGTCAGCGAAGTAAGATTAAATGTCTTAGATGCCGAAGTGATTAATGCCCAGCGAGTCGTAGCAACTTCACTCCAGGGAATATGTTTCGTTTCTCCCCTGAGTATATCCATATGAATTTCATCACTGATGACACTAACATTATAACGTTGACACAATTCAGACATAGTTTTAAGTTCAGAATGACTCCAGACTTTGCCAGTTGGATTATGTGGACTGCACAGCAATAATATTTTTGTTTCCGGTTGAGATAGCAAGGCTTCAAGTTGATCCATATCACACACCCAATCATTGTCTTGTTTCTTAAACGGACAAGAAAGTAGTTGCCGCTGGTTGCCTTGAATAATTTTATAAAAGTTATTGTAAGCGGGAGTATGGACGACAATACTTTCACCGGGTTCAGACCAGAGTCGGATTAACTGTGAAACCATGTACATCACAGAAGGGCCATAAACTATCCAATTTGTATTAATTTCACAATTAAATTGTTGCTGATACCAATGACGTATAGCACCAAGAAATTCTTCATGCTGCCAGCTGCTATAACCCAATATGCCATGATCCACACGTTTCTGTAATGCCTGAATAACACAGGGAGCAGTGGCAAAATCCATATCAGCGATAGTAAAAGGGAGGAGATCGTCAGCACCAAAAAGATCTCCAACATAGTCCCATTGAATACACCAAGTACCGTGGCGATCAATAGGGGTATCAAAGTCAAACATTATTTTCTTCCTTTAAATTAATGCATCAAGCTCATCTTTTACCGACAGAGCTTGCGGCCCGATAACAATTTGTGAAGCATAATATCATCATGACTGACAGGGGAAGTATCCATCACCAATATAATGGCTTTAACGGGTATTGTTAAATATTATTTAATAAATAGCACCATGGATTATCTGGGGAAATCGCCTATCGTCGATATAAATTTCAGAATAAAGTCTAACATTTACCCTTATTAGTTTAACAAGTTCATCACAATAATTTAAGCTGTCATTAACAACACCGGAATCATACATATATTAAATAGAGAACAGGCAGAACCGTAATATTAAAATTCTGCCAAAGGATAAGTACATTTAGTTAAGGCTATTTTTATATTTTTAATCAATATCATTTCCATCTCGTCACGGAAAATCTTTCCAACTTCTATTTACAATAGGACCAATAAAGGTACAGAGGTAAGAATTATTTTCTGATAGAATTCTCCTATCAATTCATTTGAGTAACAATATTAATAATTACATTTGATTTATAAAGTAAAAAATATAAACATCTGATAGTTCCAAAGTGATATTAATTATATATAACCAAGTAATGCAGCTTTAGCTATTGCCTGAAATTTGTTTCTACAGCCAAGTTTCTTAACAATATTCATTAGGTGAAAATCAACTGTACCTTTAGTGACACAGATGGTTGCTGCAATTTCACTTGATATCATCCCATCTGCGGTATACCTTAATATTTCTAATTCTCTATTTGAAAATGAAGTTTCATCTATATAGAACGATTGCAAATATTTTGTGTTTGATGTCAAATATCTGATTATCCTAATATATACCCCTAAAATTTCCCCACTGCATTTATACATTGTCTCGGTATCAATATGCCCATCTTTCCCCGCAACAGAAAATATTCCGTAAACACCTGAAAATGCAGGTAATCCAAATGTGATCCCAGAACGAAACCCATGTTTCTGATTCACATACCAAAGTTCTTGTCCATTAGATTCTGAAAAAAAATCTAAATCCCATACTTTTGAAAAAGAAGGTGGAACAGGCCGGAAATTTAGAACGGGATCGATCATCCAATACTTTTTTTCTATATAAATTTTTCTCCAAGATTCATGATAATTATCAAAAAAATACACTTCACGGTTAGATATAGGAAAGCGGGCCTTTAAGACAAGAGAGAACAAGCTAAACCCCGATATTTTATTAATAATTTCACAAATTTCAGCCACAAAATGAGCATCTACACCTAATTCATGAAATTTATAGGGTGAGGTATATGTTCTATAAATATTCATTCAATGTCCTCTTGAAAATTAAGAATATTGATAGTAAATCCCAGTATTAATTATAGTAGCAAAACCTCCATTTAATAAAGTAAATAATCATTTACTGTTATACAAAAGAAGGGTGTCTGGTAAGTCACAATGTACTATTCATAAACAAGATAAATTATATCAATATGATTGAAATTTTAGTGATCAGGCAATACTATATATAAAAATATAATATACTCATATGAAGAATATTAAACCACTTACAAAACAATATAAGCAACAATTCAACACATTAATCTTAAATTTTTATATTTTATTTTTCACAACAATAAGTTAGCTTAAATATTTAATTATATAAATCAACTCCTGATAAATATATCAGTAATTTTTCCGTATAAACTATGATTTATACCAGTGGATATTTCAGTCTTAATAGTTAATTATTAAAAAAAAAGGAAATCATTATAATAATAACTAGTAATCGAAATAGCTTTGCAATTTCTAATAGATAATTTAAGTATATAAAGAGGTATTATAATGAGTGAAGTAATTCAAGACCAAAACAATATTGTCACTGCCAGGAATTCTGTTATAGCCGATGTTACCTTTGTTATTGATGTTGATT
Organism: Photorhabdus viridis; assembly: GCF_040256935.1. Lineage (NCBI taxonomy): Bacteria > Pseudomonadati > Pseudomonadota > Gammaproteobacteria > Enterobacterales > Morganellaceae > Photorhabdus > Photorhabdus viridis. The sequence continues at coordinate 55,717 of NZ_JBEJZY010000034.1, read as the reverse complement.
CAATTGTTGAATTTATTAATAATAACCAAATTAAGAATTCTCTGGACTCTAAAGATCCAATAACGATCAAGGAATATGTATATATAGTGAGTTATACTCCCGCAGATGGAATGAGACTTAGTAGTTCATCTGGTGCCCGTATAACTGTTCCCGTTAATGCAAATATTAGATGGAGAGCTACAACTGTATCTAATAATTTCGACTATTCTATTATATTGTATAAGTTCCAAAAACTTAGTCTAGGAGAAGATGTCATCTCTCCTCCATCACAAATATGGTCACAGAACCCAACAGGTAAAAAAACACCAATGATTCCTTCGGGAGTTAATGCGGGAGAGGATGAACCTAAACCAATTTTTGTTGAATCTCGAGATAGTTATTTCCAAGCAACGGCTCATAAGCCAGGTGTAGAACGATATACATGGTTTTTTGCCGCTTATGATGGTATAAAGCTCCTGGGTTATTATCGATACGATCCATATATTGAAGTAACTAATAGCTAAGTATTTGTATACTTTCATTTCCTACTGGAAAATTATTAAAATAATTTTCCAGTATTTTGTTGTCTACTTTATCAACTTATCCAAACATATATAACAAACACCTAATCATATAATAACAAAACTTAATAATATTATCATTTTATAAAATAAAACTTCCAACAACATAAGTAAACCTTATTTCCAACCACCAATTCAACAATCTCCAAATAATGATTGTTTTCTCAATCAAAACGTTGCTCTTTCTATTATTCATTGATCTAACGAAAATCACTTATAAAAACTATTACATCAGAAATCATCATTTTACAAGCAAAATGATACTGAACTAAAATTTAGCTTATCATTACTTATTTGGCTTAACACTTCCTTTCTTTAAAAATCTTCCTAATGGCGTCATTCTATTACCCATCAAAATTACCACCAGTCACTCATTCCACTTAAGTTAATTCATTAATAAGCAATAAAATAAGTACTCTTATTAACTCATTATTATCCTAATAACCAATTAATTGAAATTTCTAATAGAAAATCGAGATGTAACAGAAACGCCACTCGTTAATCAGAGCATGATATAACCAGGAGTATGCTTTAATAACGAATAAGTTAGCCAATACGCATGCAATTACCTATCAGGCTAAAACCCTATATTTATGTTTTATGGAATAAAATATCATCCTTATCGGTGAATGTATGATAAAAATAATATCTATTTTAATATTGTGTACTATTTCCTTTCCAATAACCGCTTCACCAGCAGAGTTAAATGATAATCTGCCGATGACTGAGGCCAGGAGAACGTTGCAAGATAGTTCCCGGGAAATTAACCAACTGATAGAACAACGCCGATATCAGCAATTAAAACAGCAGGCTAACACTGTCCCTGAATCAACGCCTGCGCCGGTATTGCCAGAATCCAAGCAATGTCTGCGGTTAACAGGTGTTTATCTGAAAGGGATCTCGCTTCTTTCTGTTCGGGAGTTAAATACTCTCAGCGCTTTATCCCTGGAGTGTATCAGTAGTCATGATATCAACCGACTCAGCCATGAGCTGACGAAGTTGTATATCAGTAAAGGCTATGTCACCGCCCGTATTCAGTTTATTGCTCCCGATGCCGACGGAGAGTTAGGGATAAATGTTATTGAAGGGTTTATTGAGAAAATCGAGGGGGGCGATCGTTGGGTTAACAGCAGTATGTTATTCCCCGGTCTGGAGAAACAGCCTCTTAATATCACGCAACTTGATCAAGGTTTAGATCAGGCTAACCGGTTACAGTCCAATAAAACCACGCTGGATATTTTACCGGGGACAGTTAATGGCGGCTCAGTCGTTAAACTGTATAATCAGCACAGTAAACCTTGGTTGCTGAATATCATCACCGATAATTATGGGCAGAAAAGTACCGGAAAGTGGCTAACTCGCACCAATGCCAGTTTTGATAGTCCATTCGGCTTATCCGATTTTATCAGCCTAAATGCCAGTAGTACGTTGGATAGCCCAGCCAATCGCTACAGCCGCGCGGCTACTCTTCTCTATTCCGTACCCTACGGCGCAGCAACATTCAGTGGATTTGGCAGTTATTCCCAATATGCCACTCATCCCCATTTGCAAACCAAAACCGTAAAAATTTATGGGAATACTCAGCAAATAGGGATGCGTTCTGATTTTGCCTTCTATCGCAATCAGTCTCAGATTAATACCGTCAGCGGGCAGCTTATTTATAAGAATTACAGCAATTACTTCAATGACGCCAAGATCGGCGTCAGCAGCCAGACGCTGAGTGTGTTTGAACTCGGAGTCAATCATTTACACATAATCCCCACCGGTTTAATCACCCTAAATCTGAGTGTTGAGCAGGGTTTGCCTTGGTTTGGCGCTCAAACCGCCACAACTTATCTTGATAGGCAATTCACCAAAGGTAAGTTGATGGTCAACCTGCATCAACGTTTTATGCTGTTCAATTCATCTTACCAACTCAATCACCTGCTTTATGGGCAATACAACCGGCACGGCCTGCCCGGCGTTGAATGGCTGAATATTACTGATCGCAACGCAGTCCGGGGGTTCAGCAAAAACACACTATCCGGGGATAACGGCTGGTATCTTCAAAATACGTTGTCCCGCATCTTCCCAATTGCTAACAGTACGTTATCTGTACGTATCGGCATTGATGCCGGTCAGGTTAAAGGTTATCGCAGCCCTCAAGGCTGGCAAAGCAGTGCGGGATTCAGTTCTGGCGCCACGCTGAGATACCAGCACATGGTATTCGATATCGAAGCCAGCCGTGGAAAATTGCTTTCCAACAGTAACGCATCCGATGAACCCGTGCAGGTTCTGACCCGTTTTTCTTACACCTTTTGATGGTTTTTAGCAGTGCCCAACGTTGTACACAGTAATATAACTAAATATATAGAGACTCATGTATGAAAAATAAAAAATTCAGGTTATCCCCTACCGGCAAGCTTGCCGCTTCTATGGCAATCATCCTTATTTCCTGCTCCACCAGCTTTGCTAATGAAATCGTCGGTGGCGGCGATCAGGCACATCGTCCCGATATTTTATCTATCGAAGGTAAAGCAACTGTGGTGAATATCGTGACGCCCTCCTCTTCCGGGTTGTCACATAACCAATATCTGGATTATAACGTCGGCCAGTTGGGCGCCGTCCTGAATAACGCTCTGGAGGATGGAAAATCACAATTAGCAGGCCAGCTCACCGCTAATCCCAATTTAAACGGTCAAGCCGCTAACCTGATTCTCAATGAGGTTATCAGCAGGAACCCTTCCCTGTTATTAGGTCAACAGGAGGTGTTTGGTATCGCAGCAGATTATGTGCTGGCAAACCCAAATGGTATTACCTGTAATGGATGTGGTTTTATTAATACTAACCGCGCTGCCCTGGTCGTTGGTAATCCATTGGTAGAACAGGGTAATTTGCAAGGTTTCAGCACTTTTGATAATCAGAATAGTCTGAGAATTAAATCAGATGGCTTAATCGCCAACGCGGTTCTTGATCTTATTGCCCCTAAAATTGACAACCGGGGAACTGTCACCGCTCAAAAAGAGATTAATGCCATCAGTGGTGAAAATAAAACCTCCGCCACGGGAGAAGTGCTCGATTCTCAGCAAAAATTAACCGGGGTGTTGGATAGTTATTATCTCGGCAGTATGCAAGCCGGGCGCATCCATTTGCTTAATACCGCCAAAGGCAGCGGGGTAAATCTGCAAGGCTCTCTTACCGGGAATGACAAAATTATTGTTGATTCTCACGGTAACCTTAATTTAGAAGCCGCACACCTGCAAGGTGGCGATGTTGAGCTTCTGGGCAACAATATTCAGGTAAAAGGTAAAGTCAGCGAATCAAAATATAGCCGTGACGGTAGTCATAATTACCAAAGCTATTTCCGCAGTTCTTATACCAATGACAGTAAAAGCGGCCAGTCACTGGCCCGAACTAAACTGGAAGGCAAAAACATCTCATTGGTTGCCAAGAACAATAACCAGATGACGGCCACAGATATCGTGGGCGACGATGTTAATCTGAGTGGCGTCAGTCTGACTTTAGATGGGCAGCGATTAATTCAATCCACTAAAAATGTTGATAACCAGCGGGGTTATTCCTGGCGGCATGAGGTTACTCAGGAGAGTGAAAAACAACATCAGTCAGGAAATACGATAAAAGCCCGGCAGAATGTCACTTTAAACGCCATTGACGGTGATGTTAAGGTCTTTGGCAGCCAAATAGATGCCAAAGATAAACTGGCTATTACAGCCAAAAAAGATGTGCAGATTGCTGGTCTGATTGAAACAGAGAAAACATCAGAAAAAGGTTACAAGAAAAATCATACAGCTAAGTTGCAAACGGGAAGTTGGGAAGAGAGTAAACAGACTCAGCGCCTGATCGCCAGTGAATTGCAAGCAGGTGGTGATCTTGATATTAAGGCCGGAGCTCAAGCCGAACTGCTTGGAACCAAGGTTCATTCAGGTCAGAAACTGACACTGGAAGCCGGTAAACAACTGAAAATCAATGTTCAGAAAATTGCTGACAGCCGTGCTGTACGCGATGATAGGCAATACTGGGGCGGTATCGGCGGCGGCGGTAATAAAGACAACCGTGAGTTGAGAGAAACCAGTCATGCGTCAGAACTGACCGCCAATGGGCGTTTATTGCTGTCAGGTCAGGAGGGGATATCCATTACCGGCAGCAAAGTAAAAGCGGTTCAAGGTGCTTTTGTGCATGCTAACAGCGGCGAGTTAACCATCGACAACGCCGTCAGTCATCTCAATCAGAAAATTGATGAGCGAACGGGTACGGTATTCAACATTACCAACAGCTCACAAAGAACCAACAGCAATCAACAGAAATCTCATGGCAGCGAGTTAGTTTCTGAGGCTGATCTCAAATTACTCGGCGATGAAGATCTGAATGTGGTTGGCAGTCTGGTACAAAGTACCGGGGCCCTTAGCCTGAATACCTCCGGTAATATCAAGGTACTCTCTTATGGAGAACAGAAACAGGTTGATAAGCAAAACACCTCTCTGGATCTGCAAAGTCAGTTCCAGCAAAAGGGAGATAAGCAGTATCGCGCCGGCGTAGGTATTGCACATACCAGCAACGGCCAGAAAAATCAGACGACAACACAGCAAGCTTCTACGTTGAGTGGGGGGAGTATCACTATTGATACAGATAAAGACGTCACCCTCCGTGGTTCCAATCTGGTGACGACCAAAGGTGATGCTAAGATCACCGGCGCAAATGTTCATCTGTTAGCCGCGAATAATAAAAAATCTGAAGAGAAATCTCAGAGTAAAGAACATGTTGGTGTCTATCTTACCGGAGGAGTCGATAAAGTGGGCTCCGGTATTCATGGTGGCTATGAAGGTAATAACAATAATCATACCCGCACCACTGCCGTTGTTTCCGGTTCGCAGATCGCAGGTGATTTGAATATTAAAGCCAGTGGGGAATTGGTTCAGGAAGGTGCAAGCCATAAAGTCAATGGCGCTTATACTGCTGAGGCAGGCAAAGTCAGCAATCTGGCGGTATCCAATACTGAATCAAATTCCAACAGTAAATTACAGGTTGGCACGGATATTGGCGTCAATATAGATTATAGTGCTGTCACCCGTCCGGTTGAGAAAACAGTGAAAGAGCCCGTAAAATCAGCTCTGGATGGCACACTCGCCAAGAAAGGCACACCCAATCTGGGAGCGGATATTGCAGCCAACGGCAGTAGCATCCAGACAGCAAGTAAAAAGTCCGACGCTGTTGTGACATCTGTTCAGGCCAGCAATGTGGTTATTAAAACCAATGGCGAACTGTATGATCAGGGCACTCAATATCACGCCAGCCAAGGTAATGTCACGCTGAAAGCCGACAGCCATACCAGTGAAGCAGCACAAAATCACCACGAAAACAGCCACAGTGAAACCAGCGGCAATGCTGACCTACGTGTCTATACCACCACCGGCAAAGATATCTCTGCTAACGGTAAAGGCAAAGGCGGCACACAAAGCAGCCATATTTCCACAACCGAAGCAGTCACCAGCCAAATTACCGCAACAGATGACATTAATATCCATGTCGAGCGGGATGCCGAATATCAGGGTACATCCCTGAATGCCGGCGCCGGTAAAGCCAGTGTAGATGCTAAAGGTAATATCCGTTTTGATAACGCCATCAACAGCACGACGAAAACAGCGACCGGTTATAACGGTGAAGCATCAGCTAAAGGGGGAACCACCCCAGAAGGCAAGAATATTCATATCGGTCTTGGCGGCGGTTACAACACGGATAGCAAAAACAGCACCACAGCTAAGGTAAGCGAGATTGGCGGTAAGCAAGGCGTCAATCTGGATGCGGGCAATAACCTGACGCTAAAAGGCGCTGAAGTGACAGGTAAGCAGATCGATCTGAATGCCAAACAAGGAAATATTGAACTGGTATCTGCTCAGGATCGGATTAATAACGATAGTTGGGAATTAAACCTGAAAGGCAGTGGCGGTAATGCAAGCTCGGTTAAAAAAGCTGAGGATGACAGTACAACCACTACCACAAAACATAACTTTGGCGGGGAAGTCAAAGTGGGTGTTGATCGCCTGCAAGTAACAACCCAACATAATAGTCATATCAAGGGTGAAAATGTCGTCATCAATAGTGGCGGTGACACGACAGTAGACGGAGCACGAATAGATGCGGATCAGGTAAAAGGCAATATTGGCGGTGACTTGCGTGTTGAAAGCCGGAAAGATACTGAGCATGGGTTAAATGTCGGTGTTGATGCCGGTATTAATTACACGAAAGAATCCAAAGTTAAAAGTGATGATATCCCCAAAGATGAAGCAACTAAGGATAATGTACCTCAAGATGAAACCTCTAAAGACGATGTGTCGAAAGATGATCCATCGAAAAACACAACAGAAGAACCACAGCAGAAAGGATTACAAGAAAGACTAGCCTCTGCATTTAATAGCCTTAATAATATTAAAGGGATTAATGGTGTTACAGGTAAATTCAAAAGTAATGTCGATATTAAAGATCGGGAAACTGTCAGTGAACAATCGGTAATTTCCGGTAATCAGAGCGTTAATCTGGATGTAAAAGGAAATACACATCTGATTGGTGGTCAGATTGGTAGTGCACAAGGTAATGTCACTCTTAACACCCAAAATGTGGAACAACAATCTGTCACTGGTTATGACAATGGCAAAGGCGGCAGTTTAGTATTGCCTGATTCTGTTGGCGGAATTATTAAGGAAGTCCAGGACGGTGTACTGTCCGGTAAAATACCTTTGGTGAAAACCTATAGTAATGAAACTGAAAACGGTACAATTAATGGCGAAATAACTAACCGTAAATCTCATTAATTTGTTATTGGTTAATTTATTCATAAAAGATCCTTCAAATGAAGGATCTTTTTGTTACTGTTTATATCTGAGAAATCCAATCAGGCCCTACTGTAATAGCAGATATTGACATTGAAGATATAACCATAGGCATTAATATTATTCGGATAGTTAAATCATTATCGCCACTGCGCTATATTTGTTTCCTGATGTATAAACGCTGATTTATTATTTCAATGGTTGATATTATACCCATACCATCAATTAAGCGAGGCAGAATAGACTTTATCTACATAAGTCACAAAATATATAGTTTTGTTCTCTTAATGCAGTAAACCTATTTACTTTTTATTTTTTTTATGATTGGATAAAATTTAGTAAGTATCGATGGAGTATCCCATGAAAACTGTTGTGATTGTTGACCCCTATTCCAGCGGGCAATATCTCGCTGGTGAACTCTATTCACTAGGATTTTCAACTATTTGCATTAAAATCGGTGTAAATATACCGGCAGTTTATGCGGCCTCCTACAATAAAGATAACTTTATCAAAGAATTGTCTATATCGTTTTATTTCAGTAAGGGGCTGACTATTGATCTTAATACACATATGACCGCGTTTATGACCATTGCCATACTCGGGAATGTGGTGCCGTTATTTATGTTACAGAAAGGTATTGCTTTAATTTCTCCTGTGAAAGTTTCTTATATCTTATTATTGACGCCACTTTTTGTATTTGCTTTCCAGATATTTGATAGTCGTCTGGCACTCTCCATCTACTCACTTATCGCAATTATCAGCGTGGTAGTCATTTCATTTATCGGTTTAAAGATAGAGAAAAAGCAGGAAGAGAAAATGAAACAACAATTACAACAAGAGGAATAATCTATGACACAACTATCTAATTTAAAAACACCGTGGGAAATAGTACCCGTGGATGAAAATAATTTTTCCAGTCTATTGAAAATGGTGGCAGATTATCAAAGGTTCTATGGTGTCAGTGAACCTGATGAGAAAAAGAATAGACTATTCTTTTCTCAATTTATCCATAATAACGAAAAAGGCCGGCAATATCTTTGTTTGAATGAACAGGATAATGCTATAGGATTTTCGACAATTTATTATATTTTCTCCAGTGTTAATGCGGTTGAAAATGCATTATTAAATGATTTATATGTTATTCCAGATTATCGTGGGAGAGGAGTAGGAAAGAGCCTTATTTTACATGCACTACAATGGGCAAAACAGCAAGGGAAATTCTTTTCCCTAGACTGGACAACTCAGAAAAATAATATTACCGCTCAACAGTTATATGACAGCCTCTCGGATAGTAGAACCAGTTGGTATCATTATCAAATTGAATGTCGTTAATATTCTGCTTTTTCCGGGCAACATTTATATAATAGAGGTTACTTATGAACCTTTCTGTTTTTGAAAACATAGAATCTGAGGTCAGAAGTTATTGCCGGAATTTTCCCTCTATTTTTTCGCGAGGTAAAAATGCCTTACTATTTGATAAACAGGGTAATGAATATTTAGACTTTCTTGCCGGAGCGGGATCTGTCAATTATGGACATAATGATCCCTCCATGATTGAAGCGGCAATACATTATTTAAGTGAAAATGGCATCCTTCAGGGGCTGGATATGCATACTGAAGCCAAGGAAACCTTTCTTACTACTTTACACGAATATATTCTGGCGCCACGCCATCTGCGATATAAAGTTCAGTTTACCGGACCGACAGGAACCAATGCTATTGAAGCCGCACTGAAACTGGCACGTAAGGTCACTGGACGACACACTATCGCCTGTTTTTCTGGCGGTTACCACGGCATGTCTTTAGGCTCGCTTTCCATCACAGCAAATCCTGCCAAGCGGCAATCTACTGGTCTGCAAATACCGGGGATATTACGACTGCCTTACGATCAATTTTCCGTCACAGATGTTGGTCAGCAATTAAGTTTCATTAGAGATATGTTGTGTAAGCCTGGCAATGGTATTGATCTGCCCGCCGCATTCATCCTGGAATGTGTTCAAGGTGAAGGAGGACTCAACTGCGCCTCCGTAGCCTGGCTACAAGGGCTTACCACATTGGCCCGGGAAATTGGATCTCTGCTTATCATTGATGATATCCAGGCTGGCTGTGGCCGGACAGGAAACTTTTTCAGCTTTGAAGAGGCTGGCATTACTCCGGATATCGTCTGCATTTCAAAATCGATCAGCGGTTCTGGATTACCCATGTCAATCAACCTTATCTCTCCAGATCTCGATAAATGGTACCCAGGTGAACACAACGGCACCTTCCGGGGCAATAATCTCGCCATGACCACTGCAACCGTAGCTCTGAAGAAATACTGGGGAGACGCGAGCTTTTCGCAGCAGATAAAGAGAAAAGAGCAGTTTCTGAAAACTATTTTCCAGTCCGAACTACAAGATCTGGACACACCATTCTCCATTGTAGGCAAGGGATTGATGGTAGGAATTAAATTTACCGCTTCAGTTCTGGCTAAAAAAATTAGTCGCTCTCTTTTCGAAAGAAAACTTCTGATTGAAACCTGTGGACCACAAAACGAGGTCGTTAAGTGTATGCCGCCTTTAACCATCGAAGATGAAAGGTTACAAGAAGGGGCAGAGCGAATCATTGCGGCTACACGAAATATTATTCAGTCATTAAGGCATGCTGAAACAACGTTACCCATCAAGAAGGTGAGCCTGTGAGTAATATTATTGAAGAATTCGATGTGATCGGCATAGGGTTTGGGCCGGGTAATATTTCCCTTGCCGTGTCATTAGAAGAAAAACAAACCACAGATTCGGTGTTATTTCTGGAAAGTAACACCGCACCGGACTGGCAACCTGAAATGCTACTGGCTGGCTCGGATATACAGCACAACCCGTTGCGCGACTTTGTCACGCCGCGTAACCCCATCAGTCCCTACGGCTTTCTTAGCTATCTGAAAAGTGAAAACCGCTTGTTTGAGTATCTCAATCTCGGGTTGGAGTTTGCTTTAAGGAAAGATTATGCGCGCTATGTACGCTGGGTAGCACGTCATTTTGATCGCTGGGTGAGCTATGGAGAGACAGCCATCACCATTACGCTGGACAGTACCTTTTCCGATCGATACCGGATTGAAACCAGCCTCGGAAGAAGCTTGCGTGCGAAAGTGGTTTCTTTCGGGCCAGGAAGGACACCCTATATTCCACCACAATTCGAGCAATGTCACTCATCGAGGATCGTTCATTTTACCCGCGTGACTTCAGCACTGTCGCAATGGCAAGTAGAAAGTCATTTAACATCTGTTGCAGTGATTGGTAATAGCCAAAGTGCCATAGAATTAATATTGGATCTTTCCTCCCGTTATCCACATCTGCGAATACATAATATTTTCCGAGGCTACTCTTATCAGCTCAAAGATGTCAGCCCTTTTACTGAACATATCTATTTTCCTGAGTTTGTTGATGAGTTTTATCAGCTCAATATTGAGCAGCAAAAAGCGCTCACTCGAGAATTGTGGCGCAGTAATTACAGCTCCGCAGATCACGATGTGATCAAAATGCTTTATGTAAAACTTTACGAACAGAAGCTGGACGGGCGAGAACATATTGCGCTGCACAATATGACCGATATTTCCCAGGTTACAGAGAATAAATCGGGCATAGAAATTTATTATAAAAATAAAATCTCTGGCAGAGTCAGGAAATTACAAGTTGATGGCGTCATTCTTGCCACCGGCTTCAAAAATATGGGCAGTGAGGAAAATCAGGAGCGTAATCATCCACTACTTTCCAATGTAGCTGACCATTTTAAGCGCCGGGAAGATGGATCCCTGCATGTGGCGCGGGATTATTGTTTAGAAAGCAATGATAAACCGTTATCGCCTTTTTTTCTTAACGGCTTATGTGAATCAACTCATGGTTTTGGTGACGCAGGTTCATTCAGTTTGCTTTCAATTCGCTCCTGGTTAATAGCAGAGAAAATCGAGCATTTTCTGACAACCAGGTACAGAAACCACAGCATGGGTGAATAATATGTCAGAAGTCACTAACCGCAAAATTGAAACCCTGATCCGCCGTAAAGCAGATATCCAGTATACCGATGAATATAACTGCAAACTCCGGCGGTTATTTCCCTGGAAAGGAAAAGTTAACACACAACGACCACTGACTGAATTTGGCTGTATCTGGGTAATGATTGAACCCGGTAAAGATGTTGATCGGCATTCACATGACGAAGAAGAGACATTTATTGTTATCAGTGGTGAAGCTGAGTTATTCATCGACGGGGAGACGGCCATCATATCCTATGGCGATGTGGTTTATTTGCCGCGTTTTTCAGAACATCAGTTACGCAACCATTCAGAAAAGATCCCATTTGTGATGTTAGATATTTACTGGGATATGGGCGGTAGCTCTGATTCCGTTTTTTAAATGGTGATCAAATTAAGGCAGCCAAAATGACGCCAACCGGTTTTATTATCACATTACCGCCTCCAACACCTAACGGCGGGCTACATGTTGGGCACATAAGTGGTCCGTTTCTGGCAGGTGATGTATTTGCCCGGGCAGCACGTTTGCAAGGCCAGCACAGCTTTGTGACCTGTTACAGCGATATTAATCAATCTTATGTACGCGTGACGGCGGAACGTCAGCAACGCGATCCGGAAGCGCTGTATCGTTACTGGACTGATGATATTATTAAAACACTTAAACTCTATCATATTGATGTAGCTGATTATTTTTTACCGGAAGAGGAAGCCGTAACTTGGGTGCGGAATCTTTTCCATCAGCTTTATCAGCGTGGTGTTTTAGTTAAAAAATACTTTCCATTCTTTTACAGTGAGAAAGAACAAATCTGGCACGATGAAGCGGGTATTTCAGGTTACTGTCCCGTCTGTTTAGCCGCCTGTAAATGTGGCATCTGTGAAGCCTGTGGTAATTTGACGAATGCTGAAACCATTATTAAGCCGCGTGTGACAAACAGCGGGGCAACCGAGGTGACGATTCGCCACTCAGAGGTATTAGTACTCGAACTGGAGCGTTTCCGCCAGCCGATTACGCAATTCTATCAGCAAAACAAGCGATTTCGTCAGCGTTACCAATGGCTTACAGAAGATGCTCTGTCTAAGATTCTGCCGGATTTTCCGGTCACTATGCCGGGAAATTGGGGTATCTCTATGACCCATGCTGATTTCCCTGGTCAGGTGATCAATGCCTGGCCGGAAGTTATGGCGGAGTTGTTGTACAGTTATCAACGGGCTATTGAGCGGGATCCACAGTTAAATGATGTTCCTGTACCCGTTAATTTCTTTGGTTTTGATAACTCCTATTTTTACGCAGTGGTACATGTCGCCATGCTGTCGCAAATCGATAACGGACGTTGGCTGCCTTGGGCAACGATGATTAATGAGTTCTATAATCTCGATCACGCCAAGTTCTCTACCAGCAACAATCATCTCGTGTGGGCATCTGACTTGGCGCAACGTTGTAGTGTGGATGCCATTCGCTTTTATGCAGCGTTTAATACCCCCGGTTTTGAAAAAGCTAACTTTAATGAAGCGGATATGATGAGAGTGCTTGAGAACTCGCTGGAAAAAAGTTGGCTAAGCATTACCGCAGCATGGAATCAAAAAGTGGCAACCTGCGTTACGCCATTACCGCCGCTGTCAGCAACATGGCGCCAAATTGGTGAATCTGCCCGTCAGCGGATTTTAGCCAGCTATACCCTAGAACGTTTTCATTTGCGACAAGCCGCGGAAGACTTATTACATCTGATGAAATTTATTGAGATGACATTATCTCAATATCATGATGCAGAGTCATTACGGGGGGTTGGCTGGTTACTGCAATGTTTCTCGCAAGCTGCCTGGCCTTTAATGCCACAGAGCAGTGAAAAATTATTCCATCGGTTAACGGCAATAGACCAGATGACGCTGAATACGACAGACTTCCTTCATCTGTGCGATTTACCTTCGTCATTTTTTTCTACCTGTATCAGTAGCAAAGAGGTTAAAAGTGTATGACTTCCAAAACTTGCCTGATGACCTTTTCCATACTTCGTTCTCCATATGGCGATATACAGGTTCAGGAGTTTGACGATCGCACCCCCGATGTTTTTCTTGAAGCAGAAAAGTCGAAAGGCTTTATCGACCGGGCCAAACCGGTGGAAGATATTGTCTGGATGACAAACTACCAGAAAGACTGGGGATTATGGCGTTACACCCTATGCATTTACCTTCAAGCAGCCGTTTGATGCTCAGAATGAGCCTTACGTATTATGCAGCGGAGTGAACCAGGAAAACAGAGATGTTACCAGAATGGATTAACCGTACCGACTGTCTTCATGGTGACCATCATTGCCACCAGCTTTCACTCAGTGAAAGTGATGGTCCCAATCAACAGGATTTATTGATGGCAGCCCGGCTAGCGGTCAGCGACGCCGGGATAACTGTCAGGCTGCGTTACTTCGATGATGGGCGTGAGGCCAAGCAAGCGGAAAAGGCGGCACGGGAAGCCATTTCGGCTGGCAGTCATGCGGTAGTGGGACATTTCAGCAGTATTACCGCATTAGCGGCCAGCCCTCTCTATGAAGCCAGCGAACTGCCTTTTATCGCGCCTGGAAGTTCCCATCCTGATTTATGTCGCCAGAAGCGAAATACGCTGCGTTTTTTTGGCCGTGATGATGAACAGTTACGGTGTCTTATCGCAGGCTGCTCCGTTGACGAACGGGTGTTGATCCTGGCGCAACAGCATAATTATGGAGAACGTCTTGCCGATCAGCTGAATGTCGCGCTGGCGACTATGAATATCACGGCTAACGTTTATCTGTCTGCTTCGCCTGCTATCGGTGATGAAAAGATAATACAGTTGGCTTTACAAAGTGGTGTCGTCTATCTGTTGGGCAGTCAAGAGTTTTCCTTTGGGTTAATGCAGCGATATGCCTTTTCTCCGGTGGCAAAAGTCATTTTGTCGGATGATGCATATGGCCCAGCAATACGACAGTTGACACATCCAAATATTGCCGTGCCTTTTCTCATTAATTATGGCGGAAATATGCTGGATCATACTCAATCTCAGCTACTTAGCAGGGCTTTCGCGCTATCGGGGAGACAACCGGGAGCTTATTTCTTTACGAGTTATCTGGCTATTCGGGCGCTATGTGACAGCTGGCGACACAATCCACATCTGCAAGGAGAAGCATTAATAGCGCATTTGCGTCAGCAACGCTGGCAAACCCCTTATGGTGAATTGACCCTTTCGCCACAAGGGGAGTTACAGGGACTAAAATGGGGACTGATTTCAAAGAACGATCTGCCTATTTTGAATACCGGGAGCAATGCAAGATGAGTGTAGTATCCGATACAAATATTCCTGACGATATTTTACATATCAATGAGTCTGAAACAGCGACTTTCCTTCCTGGCCTGCCACAGCCTTTTGCCGTGCTGTTTGAAAGGGGGCAGCTCTCCGTTGAACTCTTTTCTCCTGTCGGAGTGGATACTCAAACACCGCATGACAGGGACGAAATTTATATCGTCAGTTCCGGTCATGGTGTTTTCCGTCGGGGTGAAACCTATGTCAATTTCTCGGCTGGAGATTTTCTATTTGTTCCCGCTTATGTTAATCATCGCTTTGAATCGTTCAGCAGCGATTTCAGAACATGGGTGATTTTTTTTGGCCCTCTTGGGGGCAACAGTATCCAAAACAGGGGGTAAGACATGGCTTCACAATGGGACCTCATTATCGTTGGGGGAGGACTGGCTGGTAGTGCATTGGCATCCTGGTGCAGTCAATTACCACTCAAAATTTTGCTGCTGGAAGCGACAGTGCCCGGCGCCGGAGGAGCAACAGCACATTCACGGGGGATCATACGCGTCTATGATCCACTGTATGCTCTGATGACAAAGAGTATCCAAGGCATTAAGGTATGGAGCGAGATCGCAGTAAAGCATCCCGATGTCTTTACCCGCTGTGGCCTGGTTTACCTGCTAAAAGCCGAACATCAGGCACTGGCTCGTGAGCGGATTGCCGAGTTTTCTTCCGATGAGTACCCTATTCATATGCTAAGTGAAGCCGAATCTGCCTGCCGCTTTCCTGCTCTACAACATCACTGCTTTTCCAACGGGCGCATTACGTTGTGGGAGCCGCTTGGCGGGTATGTTAATCCTCGTCAAGCGGCGCATATTTTCGTCGATAAAGCGCGTTTTCATGGTGTAGAAATTCTCGAAGGCTCACCCGTTAAAGCGGTGCGGGAAGTGCCGGGCGGAGTTGAAGTGATCACCGGAGTAGGTACAAGACTTCCGGCCAGGCTGGCAGTAATTGCAACCGGAGCTCACACGCCGCAACTGTACCCGGAGAGCCAGATCTTCAGTCGAACTATTCCACTCAGTTGTCTACAAAGCATGCAATTCGATGCACCGGAGCAGTGTGTTATTGACGAAAATTCAGGAGGCTACCTGCGCCCTGAATCTTCCTCTTTTTTCTTTGTGGGTGGAGCGACGCAGTATGATGCATCAGATCCCGACCAACTGCACTGGCAGCCAGAACAGGCGAATGCACGTCATCACCAGTTAGCAAATCAACTCCTTCTCTGTCAGAGCACCGTCGTAGACGGGCGAAATGGATATGATGGCTACACCGCCAACTATCTGCCAGAAATACAGTGCCTGCCTGATCGCGATATTGCAATCTTCAGCGGTTTCTCCGGAAGAGGCGCCAAATATATTCCCTGGGCTGCACGTGAATTCAGCCAACAGTTAGCTGAACGCCTATGCATTTAGTCCCGTTGCATTAAGAACAATTCAGGTAAATCAGTAAATTAACGT
This sequence comes from Photorhabdus viridis, assembly GCF_040256935.1. Taxonomy (NCBI): domain Bacteria; kingdom Pseudomonadati; phylum Pseudomonadota; class Gammaproteobacteria; order Enterobacterales; family Morganellaceae; genus Photorhabdus; species Photorhabdus viridis. The sequence goes on along the minus strand of NZ_JBEJZY010000034.1, from coordinate 39,548 downwards.
CTATCCGTTATCTGTACCTCCATGACAAATCTGGCCTGCAAAACCCCAGCTTTGAAAAAGTCTTCATTTAACATTTGAATACTTAATTACCTGAGTATATTCAATTGTTAATAATTATCTTAAAGTGGCATGATGAGATCGCTCATATTTATTCAAGGTAATTGTTGAGGCTATTCATGCCAAAGGATGTAAAAAGACAGGAAATAACAGAACATCAGCCGGAAAGGTTATCCAGAACACCTTTGGAGAAAGGCATTCATCACGGTAAAAAAGCGATTTCTCTGACCGTCAGGGTAGGAGATTATATCCGTAATATTCCTATCATTGCTCACTTTATCCGGGCAACGCTACGCTTTAATGATCGAATGGGTAATCAGTTTGGAGCGGCAATAACCTATTTTTCGTTTTTATCGCTTATCCCCATTCTGATGCTCTCTTTCGCCATTGCGGGTTTTATTCTGGCTTCTAATCCTGATTTACTGGCAAAGCTAATCAATGGTATTGCAAACAGTATTAGTGATGCGACACTTGCCAATACGCTGAAAAATAGTGTTGATACTGCAATTAAACAGCGTACTACCGTGGGATTAACCGGTTTGGCAATTGCTCTTTATTCCGGTGTGAACTGGGTAAGTAATTTACGCCAGGCGATTCTTGCCCAGTTTCACCCTGTCTGGGTACGGAATCAGGAAGAGAACGATAAAATCTATTTTAAATATATTCGTGATGCTATTTCTCTGATTGGGCTGTTATTAGCTCTGGTGATCACGCTGTCACTGACCTCTATCGCCGGCTCCGCTCAGGCAACCATCGTTAAGATATTAGGGTTAGATGGCATTGAGTGGCTGCGTCCATCCTGGTTCCTGATTGGCCTGGCAATTTCTATTTCAGCCAACTATCTGCTTTTCCTGTGGCTATTTTGGGTATTACCCCGCCACCAACCCGAACGCAAGGCATTGTTGAAAGGGACATTGATGGCAGCTATAGGTTTTGAAGTTATCAAATATATTATGACCATGACGCTGCCACGCCTCGCCAGCTCCCCTTCCGGCGCAGCTTTTGGCTCTGTTATCGGCCTGATGACATTTTTCTATCTCTTTGCCCGCTTAACGCTGTTCTGCGCTGCCTGGATAGCCACTGCGGATCCTCATCAAGATCAAAATACCGAATAAATGTGTCCTGGCAGAGCTAATCTGCCAATAATAACTGTTGAAAAGGAGCTGTTTATGCCGTTTGTAAATATCAGAATTACCCGTGAAGGTGCTACAGCAGAGCAAAAAAAGCAATTAATTGAAGGCGCTACCCAGTTACTGGTCGATGTATTGGGAAAAAATCCTGCAACCACCTTTGTTATTATTGATGAAGTCGAAACTGATAACTGGGGAATTGGCGGTAAGAATGTAACTGAACTCAGGGCCGAAGCTAAAAAGTAGTCTTCCGAGCATGATAAAGGGCGGTATTCCCGCCCTTTTTGCTGGCTTAAGAAGCCTCTTCTTCTGGCTTAGATACCGGCAGCTGTGCCGGAATATCAATCTTATGCGGCGCCAACAACATAATCTGATTAAAACTATGTCTTAGCTGGTTTACATCCATTTCAGCTTCTCCTTTCGGCTGAATCAGAATAAACGCGACTTCTTGTGAAAGGATCTGTTTCAGTTCATGGTTTAGCATTTCAGGTGTCAGGGAAGCTAAAAATGTTTGTCTCAGGCGTTGATACTGTTCAGGAGCAATATCCACAACATTACTTTGTTGGGACAAAAGACGCTGATTAATCAGAATATCCGTGCTGGTATGGGCATACATGGCAAACAACTGGCTGAGTTGGGCTTGTTTCTGCGCATACAGCTCATCAAACTGTGCCTTTGGCAACCCCTTATCACGTAGTGTGACCAATTCAGCAGCCAGATACTCCATCGCGGGTTTTAAATTACCTGCCGTCGTATTGAGATTCAGAGCACAACTCGCACGCTGATACTGAACTTTGCAATCCAGTCCCAATTTTAGCGCTTTATCATTTCTTCTCTCCAGCCCAAGTTGCAGGTAGCGATAAAGTGCCTCACGGGCAATATCACTGATCCAATAGCGGCTCAACACATGTGAATCATTCATCGGCTGCCAGTTGAGATCCCAAATCAAGGATAAGGTATCTTCTTTCTTTTTGTCACTGATAATCCCTATCGTATCCGGTTTCATGGGTAACAACGCCGCAATCGTTGCCGGAGTATGGCGCTTACCCTTCAATGATGAAAACGACTGATTGATATTTTCCAGTAAAGTACGGCTCTCCACGTTTCCCGCGATATACAGCGTCATCATGTCAGGGGTATACCACTGCCGGTAAAATTGCTTAAGTTTATCTAAATCGACAGGTTGAGCAGTGGCCTGTGCCGGATCATGCCCCAACAACGTTGAACCTTGCAAACGTCTGCGCCACACCGGGTCTTGTATATCCTGAGGATAGGTCGCTACCGATGTACCCGCCATTTTCATAGCATGTTGTAATGTCTCTGGTGTAAATACCGTTTTGCCCGCCGCGTCAGCCAGCCAACTCAACGCACTTTTTAACAGTTCAGGACGATTATGCGGCAAACTCAGGCTATAAAGCGTGAAATCATATGAAACAATAGCAGGAGGCAGCGGATATTTAGGATCGACGGCACTGTCCCATAGTTGTTCCAGTTTAGCGGAAGACAAACTTTTGCTGCTGAATAACGCGATTTTCGGAATCAACCAGGTATAACCCGTTTGCTGAGTTTTTTCCGCCAGCGAACCTGTTTTCACTACAAGGCGCAACTGTATTCTGTCGTTAGGACGCTGTGGCGTCTGCAAAATTTGCCAGTTAAAACCATTTTCCAGTTTGCCTTGTTTCCAGGCAGGGTCAGGTTGCAGAGCTTCTGCCTGTACCTGGCCCGCAATGGCCAGCATTATCCCACCAATAAAATAACGAATTTTCGTACCCTGCATGTGAACCCCTATAGATGTCTATCCTTGGTTTTAGCCTTCGGCGGTTTAACCAGTGATGACAGAATATGTTCCCTTCGACCAATAACAACGGTAGAAAAAGCAAAAACCTGAGTTTTAGCAGGTGAAATCCTGTCAGAATTATAACTGAGGGTTAGACCTCAAACCGCCCCGGATGGTTTCATGATGACGGAGGTTTATGTTTATCAAATTGACGATTATATCCCCTGATCAGCAAACCCAGTTCATCATCCTGGTGGCCTTTAGGGCAAGTCATTGGCTCTGGTGGTTGATCGTTATTAAGATCCCGTGCAACGTTACGCAATGGGTGCACAATAATCCGGTTGATACACCAGCTTATCGATACAGTCAGAATAAGCGCTAACAATAAATACGTTGTCAACATCAGCGCCAACGCATTAATAGCAAAACGATATATCCGATTAGAATCCACCTGTAAAATCAAATGTCCCAGCGGCTTAGCGTCTATTGGCGCTGAACCATAAGCATGGAGAGGAATACTCACCTCCACAGGGATCCCAAAAATACGCTTAGCCAATTCTGGAATTGGGCGATGGGTGGCAAAGCTCAATCGTATCACCCGGATATCCTCCGGTAACACCACATCTGCCCGCCCTAAAATACCCGCAGTACGTAGCCCTATCAGTAACTCTTTTGCCTTACCGAGATCGGAACTGAGCAGCGCTTCGGTTAAAGGCGCCTGTACCTGAACTGCCGCATTATTAAGCTGACTGATATAATCATCTTTACGCTGCTGTATAAGATGACACAATTGAATAGTAATAAAAATAGCAATGGTCACCAGCGTGACGCCGGTCACTGCGGCCATCTGTTTAATGGTTAACGAACGTTTGACGCGCAATTTCATTTTCACTCAAACCAATGCCTGTGAGATATCGCAGTTATAACATGTGATCAATGGAACTGAGTATACTTGATTTTATCGCTAACGATCCTGTTTCACTTATCCAAGTCGTTATTTTTCTGAAATAATTACCTTTAGTGGCTATCTGTGACGATGAGAGACAAAAACCAATATTTAAATGGTGATAATGGCTAATCCATTATCACCAAAGATGTTTTAATACATGATTGCCAAGTCATTACTCCACAGCAACATTTTCATCCTGATCAACAGCAAAACAAGCAATTAGTTGTTCACCATATTGATTTAATTTTGGCTGAAACTGAGTACAGGCGTTAAATGCCCGACGACAACGAGCCGCAAACGCACAACCGGGTGGTGGATTCATCGGGCTTGGCAATTCACCTGTCAATTTTATCCGTTCGCGGCGTAATTCCGGATTCAGCCTTGGCGTTGCTGATAACAGCGCCTGTGTATACGGATGACGTGGATTACTGAAGATCATCTCCTTGCTGCCTTTTTCCACACAGCGACCAAGGTACATCACCATCACCTCATCAGCGATATGCTCAACCACAGACAAATCATGGGAAATAAACACATAAGACAGCCCCAAATCCTGCTGCAAATCCATCATCAGGTTCAACACCTGTGCCCGCACCGAGACATCCAGCGCAGAAACCGGCTCATCCGCAATCAACACATCCGGGTCCAACATCAAACCACGGGCAATTGCGATTCGCTGACGTTGACCACCAGAGAACATATGCGGGTAACGGCTGTAGTGTTCGGTTTTCAACCCTACTTTCGCCATCATCTGCAACACTTTCTCTTTACGTTCATGCGCATTCAGTTTGGTATTGATCAGCAGAGGTTCCTCCAGGATTTGCCCAACTTTCTTACGCGGGTTGAGCGAACCATAAGGATTTTGGAACACAATTTGGATTTTCTGGCGGCGCAGCTTTTCAGCGTCTTTATTTGGTACCAGCAGATCCTGCCCCTGATAATAAAGTTCACCGTCAGTTGGCTTTTCTATCATTGTCAGTAATCGCCCCAATGTGGATTTACCACACCCCGATTCACCCACAACTGCCAACGTTTTGCCTTTCTCCAGTTCAAAAGAGATACCATCCAGCGCTTTTACAGTACGGGCAGGTGAAAATAATCCCCCTTTGATTGGGTAATATTTTTTCAGTTCTGTCGCTTTTAATAACGGCGCCGTTGATGTTTCCCGCGCCTGATAAATATGTTCACTCATATTGTCGGCCTCCCCGCGTCATCCAGCGGTGTATGGCATTTCACCTGACGTTCCCCTACCGTTCTTAATTCCGGCTCCATCTGACAGCAATGGTCATTAGCATATGGACAACGCGGATGCAGCAGGCAACCAATAGGCCGGTCATATTTCCCCGGCACAACGCCCGGTAAAGAGGCAAGACGGGATTTATCCGTGGCAAATTCAGGTAATGCCCTGAGCAGCGCCTGAGTATACGGATGGCGTGGCGCACGGAAGATTTCTGATGCCTTACCGGATTCCACAACCTGCCCGGCATACATCACGATAATATGATGGGCAGCTTCTGCGACTAATGCCAAGTCATGGGTGATTAAGACCAGCGCCATATTTTCCTGTTGTTGCAGCTCCAGCAACAGTTCAATAACCTGCGCTTGAATGGTGACATCCAAAGCCGTTGTCGGTTCATCAGCAATAAGCAATTTTGGCCGGCAAGCAATTGCCATTGCGATCATCACCCGTTGGCTCATACCGCCGGATAACTGATGCGGATAAATATCCAGACGCGACGCAGGATCAGGAATACCAACCAATGTCAGCAGATCGATCGCCCGCTGGCGGCGGGTGCGACGGTTGCCGCCCTGATGCACTTTCAGCGCCTCCATAATCTGATACCCAACGGTATAACAGGGATTTAGGCTGGTCATCGGATCCTGGAAGATCATTGCCACTTCCGCGCCAACTAGTTGGCGGCGCTCTTTCTCCGAGATTTTGGTCAGATCACGCTGACTAAATTCCAGTTTGTCGGCCATCACCCGGCCCGGATAATCAATCAATCCCATGACGGCCAATGAACTGACTGATTTACCAGAACCGGACTCTCCGACAATCCCGACAACCTGCCCCTGCTCAACACGGTAGCTGATGCGATCAACAGCGCGGAATGGCGCATCTTCTTCACCGAAGTGAACCGATAATTTTTCTACATTTAACAATGCCATTTCTCTACCTCGCTACTGCTTGAGTTTAGGATCAAGTGCATCACGCAAACCATCACCCATCAGGTTAAACGCCAACACTGTCAGCAGAATTGCCAACCCTGGGAAAGTCACCACCCACCAGGCACTTTGTGCAAACTGCAATACATCAGACAGCATTGTTCCCCATTCCGGCGTGGGTGGCTGTGCCCCCATCCCCAGAAAACCCAAAGCAGCCATATCGAGAATGGCATTGGAAAAGCCTAAAGAAGCCTGCACAATCAACGGCGCCAGGCAATTAGGCAGAATATTGATAAACATCTGACGCATGGAACCCGCCCCTGCTACTTGTGAAGCCGTGACATAATCACGGTTAACCTCCACCAGTACCGCAGCACGGGTTAAACGGATGTAATGGGGCAGAGCCACAAAGGTCAGCGCCAGAGAAGCATTGACAATTGACGGCCCAAATATCGCCACTAGCACCAACGCTAACAACAGGCTTGGCAATGCCAGCATAATATCCACGATACGCATGATGATAATATCCACCACGCCACCGAAATAACCGGCCAACACCCCCAATATAACCCCCATTAACAGGGATAACACCACAACCAAGCACCCCACCAGCAGTGAAAGCCGGGCGCCATACATCAGACGCGAAAGTAAATCACGACCGACATCATCAGTACCAAGAATAAACTGCCAGCTTCCCCCTTCCTGCCATACCGGCGGAGTCAGCAAAGAATCACGGAACTGCTCCGCCGCACCATGCGGCGCGAGAACCCCCGCTAATAAGGCAATCAACAACATCAGCACAATATAAACCAGGCCGGCAACCGCCCCCTTATTGCGCTTAAAGTAATACCAGAACTCCTGCATCGGCGTCATAATCTTAGGCGCATTATTTGCAGGCTCAGTCACTTGAGACATAATACGCTCCCTATTTCTTATGACGGATACGCGGGTTAACAACACCGTACAGCAAATCAACCACTAGGTTAACCAAGATAATCATGATCGCCACCAGCAATACCCCTCCCTGAACCACCGGATAATCCCGACGTTGAAGGGCATCGATCAGCCAGCGTCCAAGCCCCGGCCAAGAGAAGATGGTTTCAGTCAGAATAGCCCCCGCCAGCATGATACCCACCTGCAAGCCGATAACGGTCACGACCGGCAGCAGCGCATTGCGCAACGCATGAACCACAATCACACGGATGCGGCTCAAGCCTTTAGCGCGGGCGGTACGGATATAATCTTCACCCAATACTTCCAACATAGAAGAGCGGGTCATGCGGACAATCACCGCTAGAGGAATCGTTCCCAAGACAATGGCAGGTAAGATCATATGCATCACGGCATCTTTGAAATCACCTTCTTCACCCCAGAATAGGGTGTCGATCAGCATAAAGCCCGTCAGCGGATAGCTATCATCAAGGAAAACACTGTCGCTTATCCTCCCGGATACTGGAGTCAGATCCAACTGGACAGAAACCAGCATGATCAACATGATCCCCCACCAGAAGATCGGCATAGAATATCCGGTTAGGGAAAGGCCTATCGCAGTATGATCAAAAACCGATCCACGCTTGACTGCCGCCAGTACCCCAACTGGAATACCGACCGCAATAGCAAACATCATGGCGCATATCCCCAGCTCCAAGGTTGCCTGGAAACGGGGAACAAATTCTTCCCACACAGAGATACGGCTTTTCAGGGAGATACCAAGATCACCATGTAATACACCGTTTACATAATGAAAATATTGCTGCCAGAGTGGCTTATCCAGCCCCATTTCAGCCATTAGTTGAGCATGGCGCTCAGCAGATATTCCACGTTCCCCAGCCATAATAGTCACCGGGTCTCCGGGGATCATATGGACAAAAGCAAAAGTCAGCAAAGTAATGCCAATAAACGTTGGAATCACTAATCCCAGACGTCGGAGTATGAACTGCAACATATCCCGAACTCTCTTTTTTAAATGCCGGTTACAGCTCTCAGGCCGCTTGGCTTGATAAGGGGGAGGACTTTACCCCTTTTCGCTCACAACTCAATGAACTTCCTGCCTCTACTTGTTTGTCAGCCTTTCCCCGGCGATAACTGATAGCCGGGGAGAAGTCGCCACCTCCGTTAAAAAATCAGGAAGATGGCCTATCAAACCGAGTAGTAAAAACAAGATTATTCAAGAGATACATTGTTAAAAATATGTCTGCCCAAAGGATCAACGACATAACCTTTCACCTCTTTACGTACTGGTTCATAAACCGTGGAATGAGCGATAATCAGCGCCGGAACCTGTTCGTGCATTACAGCCTGAGCCTGTTTATAAAGCTCAACGCGTTTAGCATGCTCAGAAGCGACCCGTGCTGGCTGAATGACATCTTCAAACGGCTTGTAACACCATTTAGAGTAATTGGAACCTTGTTCTTTGGCTGCGCAGCTAAACAACGTTGCGAAGAAGTTATCTGGGTCGCCATTGTCCCCCGTCCAACCCATCATCACAATCTGATGCTCGCCATCTTTAGCCCGTTTTAGATATTCACCCCATTCATAACTGACAATTTTGGCCTTAACACCAATTTTCGCCCAGTCAGCTTGAACCATTTCAGCCATGCGGCGAGCATTCGGGTTATAAGGTCGTTGTACTGGCATTGCCCATAAATCGATAGCAAAACCGTCGCTCATCCCTGCATCTTTCAGTAACTGCTTCGCTTTTTCCGGATCGTACTGGTAATCTTTAAGAGCATTGTCGTAACTCCACATCGTTGGTGGAATCAGATTTTTGGCTTTCTGACCCGCGCCCTGATAAACCGCATCAATGATAGCGTCTTTATTGACAGCCATTGCCAACGCCTGGCGAACTTTGACGTTATCCAGTGGCTTTTTGGTGACGTTGAAAGCAACATAACCGACATTCATACCCGGCTGTTCCATCAAGACGATATCTTTATCCTTCTTCATGCGAGCAATATCCGCTGGATTTGGATATGGCATGATCTGACATTCATTTTTCTGTAATTTTGCATAACGAACGGATGCATCAGGCGTAATAGAGAAAACTAGCCGGTCAACTTTGGCTTTATCTTCCCAGTATTCTTTGAAGGCTTTATACAGAATGCGAGAATCTTTCTGATATTGCAGCAACTGGAACGGGCCTGTACCAATTGGATTCAGATCGACTTTCTCCGGCGTACCGGCTTTCATCATCTTATCTGCATATTCGGCTGACAGAATAGAGGCAAAATCCATTCCTAAGTCAGCCAGGAATGGCGCTTCCGGGCGGTTCAGTTCAATTCGGACAGTATAATCGTCTACTTTTTCAACCTTATTGATCATCTCACCCATACCCATACCAATAAAATACTCATAGCTGCCGCCTGACACCTTGTGGTATGGGTGATTTGCATCTTTTTGCCGCATGAAAGAGTAGATCACATCATCAGCATTGAATTCTCGGCTTGGTTTGAACTCTTTGTTATCGTGCCACTTAACGCCTTTGCGCAGATGAAAAGTGTAAACTTTACCGTCATCACTAACATCCCATTTTTCAGCCAGACTCGGGATAATTTCCGTTTTACCTGTTTTGAAATCAACCAAACGGTTATACAGTGGCCTTGAACTGGCATCATAAGTTGTACCCGCCGTGAACAGTTGTGGGTTAAATCCTTCTGGTGAGCCTTCAGAGCAGTAAACCAATGTTTTTGCCTGAACGCTGGCGGTTACGGCCAATGCAACTAAGCTGACCCCTAGCTTCAATAACTTCGCTCTTTTAGAGAAAGTTGTCATTTTCTTGCACTCCATTTGTGATGTTGTTATGTACAGCCAGAATCTGCACTTCCTGTCAGAAACTGCGCTGTTTAGGTTTTGTTTATTATTTTCAGCTTATCAATTAAACAACTGTTGTCTCTTGCGTCAATAAGATCTCAACAAATGTCATAAACAACAGGAAAACACAAAAGAAACTAATAATTAACATAGTTAGCACAAAAATATGACAATGCGCACATTTTATAGACAAAAAGACCATAAAGAGCTCATAGATGCAGGATTAACCACTGTTAACCTGTGCGCAAAATTTGTGGTTGTTTGATTAATTAGTAAACGATTATTTCAGAGAAAATGATGATAACTGGCATAAAATGCTGTGTGTCGAATAAAATCGACACCTGAAAAATAAGTCAAATAAGTATAACATTAATAATATAAATAAATACAAAAACCTGTTACTCGTTTATCTACTTTTCATCGCTTCTGGTTTCATTAATAATTAACTAGTAAATTAATGACCGTTGCCATTATCAGGTCGCTATTAATTCCAGGCTGGCTAAAGACATCTTTAATTATTTAAATCTCATCTCCTTCATCAACATAAAAAACAGCTTCATAGAAAGAAAGTAATTTTTTCATCATCGTAAATACTGGTATTAGTAATTGACTTAGTGTTAGTGGTGAGTGTTTCTAGTAACCAAACAACAAGATAAGTAATGCAATAGCAGAATAGCAAGACAAAAACTAAAATGATAATTTAGAGGGTATAAGCCGGACTCCCAGGAATTTCTAGCACTCTAATTCCACGTCAGCCACAAATGAATCCATAACGATGAGCTTGTCATCACTCTGTAAGGTGCAGTCCCCGCTGAATAGAATTTGCTGCCAAGTCTATGGCGACATCTTTTGATCAACATCAACGCCTTAGCGCTGCCTTTCACTTTTTACTCTGTCAGCAGCTGCAACAGTATTGTTAAGTTGTAGGTAAACAATCCCATTAGCAACCAGCCGCGCACACTGATTACTGTTGTAAAATTCAATTTTTGTGATTCAAATCAACATTAATCAAACAATTACTTAATGATTCATTAACACTTAAGGGGTAGCCTATATAAGCAACACTTCTAAATCTGGATACTACTACAATTATTTTTTGGATGGACTTCGCTCAAAAAATAAGAGTGGTTGGTAAGTAACATGACCGAAAGAGTCGTGTTCATCAATGAACATACTCGCAAGGTACAAAGTTTAACGCTGGAAATAAACAGCTTATTAGCAGGGAATTTATAAAGAGTAACATGAAAGATATTTCTGAAATCAATAATGAGATTTTTAAAGCAGCCTCAGTACAAGAACTGATGTCTCAGTTCCCGCATATTACTGAGTCAATATCATCTGAAAGTGAATACGATAAATTAGGGAAAGTTCAGTTCCTTCCACTCAACCGTTTAAATTCTTCGGCCGAGCGTAGCAAATGTCTTCAAGTTATTTCTGAAGTCATTGAGTCTGGTTGCTTTACCAGCGGACCATTCATTGCTGAAATTGAAAACTATCTTTGTAGTTTTTATAAAGCAGATACATGTATTGCCTCCAACAGCGGAACGGACGCGTTGAAGATAGCCCTGAAGGCAGCAGGCGTTAGCACGGGTGATGAGGTCATCTTACCACTGAATTCTTTTGCCGCTACGGAGAATTCCGTGATGGCCATCGGAGCCAAACCGGTTTTCGCAAATATTGATGAATCTTATAACATGGTACCGGGTGAAATTAACCGCCTGAAAACGCCTCGTACGAAAGCCATCCTTCCTGTCTGCCTTTACGGCTCAACAAAGAATCTGCGTGAGATCTACCATGAGTCTAAGCAACAGGACGTGCCGGTGATCGTCGATGCTGCCCAGTGCTTCGGAGTAAAATCCGTAATCGACCACTGCGATTTAATGATTCTCAGTTTTAACCCATTCAAGAATATTGGTTCCTTTGGAAAATCCGGTGCAGTTTTGACCCGCTCATCCAAACTTGCAAGTCTCGCAAGGCAATACTCGTATCACGGATTTGCCGAAGGGAAAAAGAATATTAAGGCACAGGACTGGGGGTTAAACAGTCGCATGGACAATATGCAGGCGGCAACGCTCAAGGTGAAATTAACGCACTTTGAAAAAAATTCAGCCAAACGCTGTTTCCTGGCGGCAAGATATATATTGTCCCTGCGCCATCTGGAAGCAGAATTAAAATTACCCACAGAAACTCTCGAGAATACATGGCATCTTTTCCCATTGTACCTCAAGCGTAAAAAACGGGGCGAACTACTGCAATTTGTCAAGGTAAGAAACGTGGAACTGGATATTTATTATCCGGTCCTGTCGCATTGTGGGTCGCATGAATTTGCCGTTCATTATCCTAACCATGAACAGTTTATCCCATCTGAACACATCCATTGTAGGCTAATCCATTTACCCCTGCATAACCATATGTCTTTGCAGGAACAGGATATTGTTATCGAGGTACTGCATGCATTTTTCCGTTCATAAACTTCCAATTGAGTTTCCACTTCCCCCTTCGATTAAGGCTGTTGTCTGCTGCGATCTGGATGAAACCTACATCCCTTTCTCCGATGAAAATAAATCGCTAGGAGGCGTAGCCCAACTTGAAGATTTTTTAGCTGCTGAAGGTGAAAAAAAAGGGATATTGCTTGGTTGGATAACCGGAACTAACCTGAGTTCCGCATTACGTAAGGCTAATGGTTACATCTCACGTAGCCCGAATTTTCTCTGCTGCAGCCTAGGCACCGAATTTTATTGGATCAAAGAGGGGAAACTGGTTGCATCTGCCTCTTGGGCAGAAAGAATAAGGCGTTCAGGTTATTGCCGGGATAATGTTGATGAAATTGTAAAGGCCATACGCGAGCACGGCATTTCACTTGAAAAGCAGCCCGATGATTACCAAGGCCAGTACAAGATAAGTTTCTATTATCAGATCCGGGCAGAAATGCAGCGTGATTTTGATTGGATCGATGCCCTAACCAGCAAGTATCAGATTCGCGTGCTATTCACCAAATGTAATCCTGCCGCTGGAGATCCGGCCGACTGCTACGACGTCGAATTTATTCCCCGTTGTTGCGGCAAAGATGAAGCTGTTTCCTTTTTGATGGAAGAAACATGCCTACCAAAAGAGAAAGTTTTCGCTTTCGGTGACAGTGCCAACGATTTTCCGATGTTCGCACGCGCAGGGCAAGGCTATTTGGTAGCCAATGCCGATCGCGACGCCATAAAAAAGCATGGCAACAGCTTGGATAAACCATACTGCCACGGAATTCTCAGCATAATAGAAAGGATTTGATAATGATCATCGGTATTATTGGTTGCGGTGGAGTTGCACAGGCGCACGTGCACGCCCTCTCACAGATTGAATCAGTAACAGAGCTGGCATTTTATGACATCAATGATTACAACATGTGCCAGCTCAGCGAGTTGACCACGCGACCTGTTAAATTTTGCACAACTCTAGCGGAGCTCGCACAGAAAAGCGACGGTTTCATTATCTGTACGCCGAATAACCTGCATGTAAGCCTTGCCGAAGAAGTCCTGAAGCATAAGCAAATCCCATTTGTTTGCGAAAAACCTCTGTCAACCCATTTGGCTTCTGCCCGCCGCCTGGCAGAGTTGGCACCATGCAACAGTATCGTATCTTTCAACTATCGCTATAACCGGATCATCCAAAACTTGGTTCAGGTAAAAAATGACCGAGAACTTGGTAAACTTCATTTTTTCTCTGCTGAGTTTAATAAAAACTCGGCCCTGACTCGTAACCACCTGACCTGGAGGGATTCTGCTCAACAGAGTAAAAGCAGCGGTGCGTTGGGGGATTTATCCTGCCATTTGCTGGATCTGTTTTGCTTGCTCAGTGATGACACCATTAATACCAACAATCTCAGGATTGCCAAAGGCACTCGCGTAGGCACCAAAGATGATGGCTTGGTAGAGGTCGATGACAATGGTTACATCTTTGGCCATGCCTGCGGTGGTGCTTATTTCCGCATCAAAGCCAGTAAGTCAGATGAAGCAGATAAACTGGGATTGCATTTCAATCTCGTCTTTGATAGAGGTGAAATTCGCTATTCGACCCAGAACAAAAATCGCCTTTTCTTGACACTATTTAACCAAATTGGTGTGGAGGATGTAACTTTTTCCGACGCCAAAATATTGTCCGATCCGCCTCGCGAACTCCCCTACTGGTCGGACTCTTTCTACCATCTTTTACAAGACTGGTGCCTTGCATTGAAAGGCAAGCCACATACAGTATCGTTACCTACGCTTTCTGCTGGCTTACACATTCAAGAAATAATGGAAGCATTCTGAGGAATCATATGGATACCACTCTGTTCATTGGCCTTTTCGCGGCCTTTTTCACAACGTTTGCATTTGCTCCGCAGAGCATTAAAACGTTACGCACTCGTAATACGGAAGGCATTTCCGTGGTTATGTATGTCATGTTTCTTATTGGTGTGATCTCCTGGATCGCTTACGGCTTTCAGAAGTCTGACGTAACAGTGCTTGCTGCTAATCTGATCACGCTAATTCTCGCCACGCCTGTGCTAGTTATGACGCTTACTAATCGCAGAAGGAACCGCTGATGAAAATTGCAATTATCGGAGCTGGCCCCGCAGGTCTGATCACGGCACGTAATGCTATCAAAGACGGTTTCGACGTAGTGCTTTTAGAAAAGCTTTCACGCGTAGGCGGGATCTGGAATCCTGACAGCGGTGGGGCTTACCATAATGCCCGTATGCAGAACTCGCGCTACACGTTTCACTTCTCCAGCATTGCCAGCGAAAACAGCGATGATTTCCCTTCCGTGGCGCAAGTAGGTGACTATCTTGAGCGCATGACTATTAGTGAAGGTATAATGGATGTAGTACGCCTGAACACTACTGTGACTGACCTGACGCGAACGGATAGCGGCTGGTCGGTCACCAGCCAGCACGAAAATGAATACCAACATGAGTCGTTTGATAAGGTCATTATCGCTACTGGTGAGCTCTGGCAGCCCCAATCATTGACCGTGCCGGGCATTGCACATTTTTCCGGTTCCGTTGTCACCTCTAGAGACTACCAACAACCAGAAGTGTTCGCAGGGAAAAAGATACTGGTCGTCGGCGGTGGTGTGAGTGGGGCCGACATTGCCTCAGATTTGGTTCCCTTTGCCAGTTCTGTCACCCTTTCAGTGAGAAAATTGGGACTGTTTTTGCCGCGGTATTTTTCGGCAGGCCCGAATGACATGATGCATTCCTATCTGGGCCGCTATCTACTGAATCAGTTGCCTTATGAGAAATATATCACTTATCTGGATAACATTCTGCCTGAATACATGCAAATGTATCGTTCGTCCGGCATTTTGCCTTCGATAACGAACAATAATGCCGTGCACGTAAACGAGAAGATCATCCCAAATATTGCCTCAGGGCTAATCACGGTCAAGCCACCATTAGAAAGGTTCCTCGAAAATGGACTGGCAGAGTTTGTAGACGCATCTAAAGCTGAATATGACGTGATCATCTCGTGCACCGGGTATGAAATGCCTGACTATTCGTTTGTGCCGAAACTTGACCGTTCGCGCCTATATGAGCATTTTTTCTGGGCGAATGACCCATCACTGAGTGTTATCAATCCACCGGTAGACACCGCTGGATTCGGTGCAGCCTTTCCGTATTTCGATATCATCAGTCAGTGGGTTCTGGGCGTGTTTGCTGGCAAGATTCAGCTTCCGTCCACAGAAATAATGGCAAAATGGTGTGATGAACATATGCATTCACTGCAAGTGAAAAGGTTCTATGACAGTTGGCTGGAAACAATCCGTATTGGTGTGCATTGTGGTGTATTGCCCAGCCCGGAAAAAGATTTCAGGTGTTATTGGAATCTCATCACCAGCATAGCCAAGCCAGAATACCTCGTATCTGCGCCCAAGACCCCAGATCCAGGAATAATGGACGGTCTGCTCTATGTTGAAGAAGCTAAGGTAAAAGTATTGGCAGGACTACCTGAAAATGTGCTCAGTCAACTTCTGGCGCAGAAGGAAATAACCGTGGAAGAATATCATGCAGCGATGAACGTGGCGGATGATGAAATCATTTATGCCGAATTGCCCTATTCACAAGTTTATCTGTAAGGCTATAAGCTTGTTAAAAACAGGTACGTTAAAGTACTTTTACAATGTTCTGATCAGCCGGGCTGGGTTGCCAACATAAATCCCTTTCACCGTCACGGGCTTCACCACCACACTCCCAGCACCAATCACAGACCCGCTGCATATTGAATTGGTTAGTATCGTTGCACCGCTGCCAATAATGACATTTTCACCAAGGCTGATTTTAATCCAATTTTCCGGATCTGGATCCGGCGTACCACGCCCGAACAAATCATTGGCAAATGTGACATTGTGCCCAATAAAACAGTTAGCTCCCAGAGACACATTCTCACAAATAAACGTATGTGACTGTATACGACTGCCGCGCCCAATCACACATCTTCTCTGAATCTCAACAAAAGGACCGACAAATACATCGTCATGAAGCTCACACTCATAAATATTCGCTGGCACCATAATTCTGACGTTATCTCCGGTAGTTACATCCCGTATGTCACAATTGATAATTTTCATAATCTATCCTCAGTTTATATCTGGTCACCGTTTAAAAATAGTAAATGGCTTAACTTCGGGCGGTGTTTATACAAAGTTAATTTAGGCTTATTAGCTGTAATCACCCGCATTCCATCGATAAAAAAGAACCAATTTGAAGTATAAGCCAAAAACCTAGTTTTTTGTCGCCCCTTCCTTGATTGGGTAAATAAACTACTCAAGTACGAACTAGTAATTTTGTTCCATCTGGTCGTAGTTCCACCCTTTGTCGGGAGATGTCGGTACAGCGTTTGCCGCGTAATTATCGAGTTCCTGACACAAGTCACCCACTCTAGTTTCAGGTTGACTCATTACAGCCACCACCATACACAATTTAACCGGAGTCATCTTGTATAGGCACCCACCAGAGCAAGATCGCGAACATTGAAATCAGAAAAAGTCATATCATGAGCGCCGTATCATTGGCTACCCATTTTCCGAATGCAAGCGTAATTACCAGAATCGGAACCTTATTTGGTGCATCGCTAAGTACAGCCACTGTCGCCGTACTTTACAGCATTACTCCAAGTCGTGAGGATTTTTCCCTAATTTTACTTGGGCTCCTATTTATTACTTTCTGTTGTACAATTCCAGCCCTCAAACTACGGCGTTAATCCCAGTATATAGTACGGGTACATAATTCTGTGCCCGATTTTTAGATGGAATACCTGACACCTTGATGTTCAATGCATATGGCGCCGTTACGAATCAGCCGAAGAAAACACTTAGCACTGTTGGGAGAACAACTGTGGATTAAATCCTTTTCTTACACTCCATTTGTGATGTTGTTATGTACAGCCAGAATCTGCACTTCCTGTCAGAAACTGCGCTGTTTAGGTTTTGTTTATTATTTTCAGCTTATCAATTAAACAACTGTTGTCTCTTGCGTCAATAAGATCTCAACAAATGTCATAAACAACAGGAAAACACAAAGGAAACTAATAATTAACATAGTTAGCACAAAAATATGACAATGCGCACATTTTATAGACAAAAAGACCATAAAGATCTCATAGATGCAGGATTAACCACTGTTAACCTGTGCGCAAAATTTGTGGTTGTTTGATTAATTAGTAAACGATTATTTCAGAGAAAATGATGATAACTGGCATAAAATGCTGTGTACCGAATAAAGTCGATACCTGAAAAATAAGTTAAATAAGTATAACATTAATAATATAAATAAATACAAAAACCTGTTACTCGTTTATCTACTTTTCATCGCTTCTGGTTTCATTAATAATTAACTAGTAAATTAATGACCGTTGCCATTATCAGGTCGCTATTAATACTAGATAGGTTTCAAATATTCACCTCACCCCTCAATTCTGCTAATTTCTGTGTAATCTTGCTGGATAATATCTTTATCATGGTGTACTAAATAAACCGTTCCAAATTGGCTAAAGGAATCTTTAGTTATTTCGATTTCATCACATAAAAAATAACTTCATAGAAAGAGGATAATGCTCTTAATTCCGCTATAAAATTATTATCGGTAAATAAACCAAGACGGTGATTAATTAAATATATATTATATACCCAAGAAACTTCAAGATGCAGTTTTTAGCACCTGAAAATGGTCGTTAATTCTAGACATCAGCGAGTCCGCTATATCCGGTAGCGTTGTAGTGAAAAATTTGAAGACGTTGTCTCGAAATTCATGTTTATCCGCGAAATAACGGTTATTTCGAACCTGTTCATTCATGACCTTCCATAATCGCTCTATCGGGTTTAAATTTGGGCTGTATGGCGGAAGGTAATGTAATTCAATATTGCTAACATAAGCCCACTCCTTCACGAGATGAGCTTTGTTGTAACCCGCCCCATCCACAATAAGGTGAATTTTTTGATGATAGTCAGGATAAGACTTTCTTATTTCATTGAAAAAACAGCAAATGTTGTAGTCATTGATGGTTTGATATTCCTGGAACACCGTACGACCAATGGCATTCAGGTTGAGCGCGCCCAATATATTCAGGCGAGTCCGGCTTCCTGTTGTTTTGACTGTTTTTTTCTCGCCTTTTCGCATCCAGCCATAACCGAGTTTGGTGCCTTGAGTCGGGTGAACAGCGTCAAGAAAAAGGATCGGTTCGTCTTTCGCTGTGACTTTAAGATTCTCATCATATTCAATAAATTGTCGCTGTTTTTCTGCGTCGAATTTATGAGGGATGCCACAAGGTTTTTTATAAGAAAAACCCTGACGGTGTAGCCATTTATTCATGCCGGGAATGCTAAAGGTAATATTCCAGAGCTGAGCAACATAGGCCACGATTTCATGGGTGTGATGGAAAAGATGTTGAGATAAGTGATTGATTAAAAAATCAGTTTGTTCTTGAGAAAGCAAACTATCAGACCCCCCATTATCAGATTTAAGTTTACCTTGATTAAGGTAATCGCTGATATGATGGTTAACGGTCGTTTCATGAAGACGCAGGGCCTGAGCGATCATCACTGAACTCCAGCCTTCAGAGGCCAGCAGAACCGCTTTGATGCGATCACACTCCCTCTTATCACGGCAGGTGTGATGGAGATGTTCAAGTTCGGCTTTTTGTTCATCGGTAATGAATATTTTCATAGCGAGGATAATGATCTCCATTTCGGATAAAATCAAGCATCTTCAATGATTACGGGTATATTACCTTCTTTTTCTAGAGCATGAACTATATAAAAAAATATCCTATCTTTATGGCTACTAATAGGATTTTGATATTCACACTTCGAAAACACTCGATTATCGTTTATTCTAAATTTATCAACTTTGAGTAAAACAATGTTACCTACATCACTTAATTTCACAGTTACATTCCATTTAATATTTATAGAAGATAATATTCATACACTATTCTTGTGTTTTTTCAAATAAGTCATTTAATGAATGAGATATATTTCTCAAATAAACAAACTAAGGCTTATTTATCCTAAAATGAATGTTATAAATATAACATTAAATACCATTGATAGTAATTAAATGTTATTTTTACACCATGATATCATTAGTATATACGTAACTTTTACACAGGAATTATTGGCATAAAACATTCAACAAACCTCAAGTTAAATAGCAGAATTTATATAAAATTTTTTAATTATTTGTTCTTTTAAGTATTGAATTTATTTACCAAAACCCATAATTTTACGGACGAAAAATAGTTACAGGCTCTTGCCATTGATCTATACCCTATGGATTTCAAGATGCATCGCGACGGTAAAGGAGAGAATCCCCGGGAGCATAGCTAACGATGTGACCGGGTGAGAGAGTGCAGCCAACAAAGAAGCAACTTGAAAGATGACGGGTATATACCCAAATAAAGTCGCTACGTGACTAATATGGCGAAGCATATTGATATAAAGTTAAAAATACAGCATTAAACGTTGTTGGCCGAGCAACCCTCTTATTAGAAAATGCAATCTTGTCCCCAAGGGGGGCGATGCTTTTTTATATCTGATTTTCTTCTCACTTTTTCAACAGCAACCTGAATCGGTAAAAACTCATTTATCATCAATTCATTTATCGGCTCGAAATGTAATTTATCTAATTCTGACTTTCGATAGTTTTTGACATTTTTACGAGATTAAGTTAGATCAAATGTATGTATAAATATTTTAATGGCGATGTAATGAATCTATATAAAAATTAAAAAATTTATACCAAGATTATGTGGGATTACATTAAAAAATGGAAAGTCAATCGAAATGTTATCTACTGAAAAAAAATGCTTAAAAGAAACGAACAATCAAATATTATCAGCCCATTCAACATTGCTGCACGAGAATTCACCATCATTTACTGTCCAAGGTGAAACCTCTCGTTGTGACCAAATTATTCAAAAAGGTGATCACGCGCTAATAGGGATAAGCCCCTTTAACTCACGTTTTTCAAAGGACTATGTTGTTGATCTTATTCAGTGGTCAAGTAGTTATTTCCGACAAGTCGACATATTGTTACCTTGTGAACGTGAAGCTTCACGCCTTTTAGTCGCGAGTGGAACTGAGAGTACTAAGGCTATTAAAAAGACACAACGCGAAATTAAATGCCATTTACGTAATCTTGATTCTGTTATTTCAATAGCGACATTAAAAAATAAGCAAATCAGAGTCATTCAATTTAGCGACTTTGCACAAAACCATGATTACCAATCTCTTAAAACGCAAGTTGAAAACGCTTTCAATGAATCAGAGCTTTTCAGAAAAATCTGCCTTGATATGTCTTTTCAAGCCGTAAAAGGGCGATTAAAAGGGACTGGACAATGTTTTGATCAAATTGACCTACAATTGGTCTATAAAGCACTGCCATATATTTTCGCTGAAATTCCCTTTTACCTTGATACCCCTCGATTACTTGGAGTAAAATATTCTACACTGCTCTATCATCGCCCTTGGCCTATAGGAAAAGGATTATTTAGCAGTAATTATCCTATACAAATAGGAGATAAACAAAGTTATGGAATCGTCACTAAAATATAAAAAGTATGAAGAGATAGCCGCCGTGTTTAAAATTAATACGTGCTTAGTATTTAATATCATTAGAAAGGAAGCAAAATAATGGCTAAATTAAGTTATTTCAACATTAACGATCCCAAATTTATAAAAAATCCTTACGATTTTTACGACATTTTGCATCAACAAGATTTAGTATATTTTGAACAATCCCAAAATAGCTACTTTATCGGCAAATATGAGGATGTTGACGCTATTTTAAAATCCTCAATTTTCAATACGCGGCCATTAACTGAACGCGCGGAACCTGTTATGGGAAATCGAGTTCTTATTCAAATGGAAGGTGAAGAACACGCATGTAAACGAAAACTCATGATGCAAGGGCTTTCAAGAAATCATTTTAGTCTTTATTACGAACCCATGATTCGGAAGATTACTGAAGATCTTTTACAACCTTATATAGAAAAAGGAAATATAGATATTGTTAATGACTTCGGCCGAGATTACACCGTATTAGTTACATTAGGTATTCTTGGACTTCCAAGTGATAACTATCGTGATATAGCTGAATGGCACAAGGGTATCGCCAATTTTATTACCCAGTTTGACCAAACAGAACCAGAAAAAATACACAGTCTTGAATGTAGTCAGAAATTGATTAACTTACTAAATCCTATAGTAGATCAGAGACGATGTAATCCAAGTGGGGACTTTATATCTATACTTTGCGGCAGCAATGGGCAAGATACAGGGATGTCTACAAGTGAAATTACAGCATTGTGCTTAAATATTCTATTAGCGGCTATAGAACCTGCCGACAAGATATTAGCAATGATGCTCAATCACTTGATATCTAATCCAAGTACACTTGATGCAGTAGTTAAAGATCGCGCTTTAGTTCGAGATGCATTTGAAGAAACTTTGCGTCTGACATCACCCGTACAACTCATTCCAAGAGAAACAGAGGAAGACGTCACTATCTCCGGTATCGATATACCTAAAGGCACTGTAATATTTTGTATGATTGGCGCAGCTAATCGCGATCCATCAATTTTTCACAAACCAAATGAATTTGATCTATATCGACGAAAGAATACAACTTCACACCAAAAAGCAAATCGAAAGAGACATTTAGCTTTTGGTGCAGGTACACATGCTTGTATTGCGGCTGCATTTTCACTTTGTCAGTTAGAAGTTTCATCCAATATTATTTTGGATCGCCTGCACAATTTACGTTTCGCTGATAACTATCATTATCAAGAAACAGGGGTGTATACACGAGGACCTTCCAAACTCCTTTTGAGTTTTGATCCAAAAATATCTTCTACTTCAGGGAATGATAGCCCTGCTCTGAAAATTACTGTGGGAACGATGGAATAGGAACATAAAGTTCATACTGTGGTGTAACGAGAAATACTGTTTAAAGGGATGCCGGAAGTGGGTATCCCTTGAAACAATCAGGAAATATCTTATATATTGACACCTTGATGCTCAATGCATATGATGACGTTATGAACAAATCTAAAAAAACCCCTACGACTGCTGGGAGAACAGCAGTGGACTACACTGATCGAATGTATTGGAATGGCATCATTAAGATGAGTTTATCCAAGTTTTTTATTCTCAGTGTCCTACAACAACGGCCTATGCATGGCTACGAAATTGCCCGTGAAGTTGAGTGTTCAACCCAAGGCTGCTGTGCACCCACTGAAGGTACAATTTATCCAGTGCTACGCGAATTTGAGCAAGGTGGGTATGTAACCGTGCACAACGAAACAGTTGCAGGTCGTGGACGTAAAGTCTACACATTAACAGATAAAGGGCGTGAAGCCTTCGCTGTCGCTGTAGAAGCTTGGATGGAAGTCGTTGCACATATCAATCGTCAGTAATGACGGTTTTTTTTAACTATATACATTACTCATCTATGCATTGATCAGGAATATATAATGAATCTAAACTCTCTTGCTGAAACACTTAAATTTTTTACCATCATAAGTACCGAGTTGATCGTTCTGTTTTTAGTTGTGAGTTTCATTGTCGCAATGATGCAGGAGTACATACCAGCCAGCACAGTACAGCGCCTGCTTACCGGGCGTAGTTTGCGTGGCAATCTCGTTGGCGCAGGATTAGGGGCAGTAACACCATTTTGCTCCTGCTCAACCATTCCAGTTACCGTCAGTCTGCTCAATGCAGGTGCACCATTTGGTGCCACTATGTCTTTCCTTGTCTCTTCACCAATACTCAATCCAGTTATTCTGGGTTTGCTAGTGACATTGCTTGGTTGGAAATTCACACTATTTTATGGCGCTTCTGCTTTTATTCTCTCTGTCGCAGTGGGGGCAATCTGGCAGTTCTTTGGTTTAGAACGAGATGTCAAAAAAGTGCGTGTAGTCGGTGATAACCACTCTCTGGGAGTAACGGATTTAAAGTCTCGCCTCTACCGCGCCAGTCATGCTGCATTCAGTCTGTTTAAAACCTCCCTGCCCTATTTACTTATCGGTGCAGGTATCGGTTCCTTAATCTACGGTGTAGTACCGGGAGAATGGATTGCCAATATTGCCGGAGCCGATAATCCATTCACCATTCCCGTTGCAGCAGCTGTAGGCATCCCACTCTATATTCGTGCAGAAACATTGATCCCTATCGGTTTAGCATTGCAATCTCAAGGGATGAGTATAGGCGCTGTCGCAGCACTGATTATTGCTGGCGCAGGGGCGAGCATTCCAGAAGTTATTCTGCTCAATACCATTTTCCGTCCCCGTTTAGTGGCAGTTTTTGTCCTGACCATTTTCTGTGTTGCGATCGGGGTAGGGTATATCGCTAATCTATTATTTGCCTGAAAGGAGACCATTATGTCTGAGAAGAAAGGGTTTATTGCCCGTTTATTCGGTAAACAGGAAACTTCCGCATGTTGTGCAATGCGGATTGAAGAGGTGACTGAGGAAACTCAAGATATTTCAAAGGAAAAAAACTCTGATTGCTGTAAGAAAAATACCAAAGGTGCTAAAGAAGAAAACCAAGCACCCAAGAATGTTTAGTTTAAGGAAGAAAAAGATGAACGAACAATTGCTTAAACAACGGATTAAAGACATACAACACTATTATGGCGAAACACTGTCCAACAAACAGGATCTCGCTACGAATATATGTTCTATGAACGCCCCTCCAGACAGAATCAAAGAAATTCTTAAGCTTATCCATCCTGATGTACAGATGCGTTTTTACGGTTGCGGTGCCCCTTTCCCTCCCTTACTGGAAGGAACCACAGTGCTGGATTTAGGATGTGGTAGTGGGCAGGATTGCTTTATTCTGTCTCATCTCGTAGGCGCTGAGGGTAAAGTCATTGGTATTGATGCAACAGCAGCACAAATCAAGTTTGCCCAGAGCTTTGTCGACTATCATCGTCAGATCTTTGGCTACCCATCCACCAATGTTCATTTTCAACAAGGGCATATCGAATCACTAGAGGAACTAGATTTACCACCTGCCAGTATCGACGTTATCGTCTCAAACTGTGTCATCAATCTGTCTATATCTAAGGCAAATGTGCTGGCTGGTATGGCTCGCTTACTCAAGCCTGGCGGCGAAATCTACTTTTCTGATATTTTTTCAGATAGAAGACTGGACCAATCACTGAAAGATGATCCACAAGTTGTTGGTGAATGTATCGGTGACGTTCTGTATTTTGAGGATTTTATACGGCTAGCAAGAACAACCGGCTTTAATGATGTCCGTATAACCCATAGCCATTTAAAGTCCATAAACAATAAAGAGATCGAAACAAAGCTAGGCGGTGCAAAACTGTATTCAATGACGCTGAAGCTGTTCAAATTAGATTTGGAAGACCGTTGTGAGGATTATGGTCAAATTGCCATTTACAAAGGCAATTTACCGGATGCACCGGATCTGTTTGTGCTTGATCGAGAACATATTTTTGAGACAGGCAGAGCGGTCCCCGTATGCCGCAATACCGCCGATATGATCACCAAAAGTCGTTACCATACACTTTTTGATTTAATGGGTGACGGGAAGAAACACTATGGCCTTTTCAACAGTGGAAAGTCGAAGCAATTTGATGCTGATACTAAAGTTATGCAAACCGATGCCCCAAACAACTGTGGCTGTTGAATGAATGCTACCGAATAGCAAAAAGCCTTACAGCAACAACTGTAAGGCTTTCCTAATTTCTTTAAGTTCGCGGAGCTACTTGAACATCCCCAAACTATTATCTGGTCGGCGAGAGAGGATTCGAACCTCCGACCCACTGGTCCCAAACCAGTTGCGCTACCAAGCTGCGCTACTCGCCGAAAACGAGCCGCATCTTACTGCGCTCGTTGTAGGCCGTCAATACCTTTTCGATAATCATAGGTTAGTTGCTGATAAAAACAGCGTGAATGCCGTTATGCCGCACTTTCTCACGGATTTCACAGAAATACGTCAATTAGGTAAAAAATAATGTTGTAGATAAATCTGGACTTTCTTTTTCGTGACTAAGTTATTTTAACCTGCTACCCAGTACCCCTAGAAAGGTTTATTCATCAAATAAGTCAGAATGTCTTCCTGTTCATTCAAAACTAACGACATCACCAACTACTTTGTAAATCAACAATCAATCAGGCTCAATGTGAGCATCACGAAATTCCTTCCATCCACCACGAGCACTCTTAGCCAAAATTTCGGCAGTCAATTTATTAGAGGTGTTAAGTTCCAGCCATTGCATCTCACAACAGCCGGAATTGACTATTTCAGGTTATTATTGCAGTAACGAAATATCCGCAACTTTCAGGAATAACTCACGCAATTCACTTAACAAGGTTAAGCGATTCACGCGCACCTGCTGGTCTTCATCCATCACCATGACATTGTCAAAGAAAGCATCGACAATTTCACGCAGGGAGGCTAACTCAACCAGTGCTTCCTGATAGCATCCTTCAGCAAACAAAGGCGCCAGCTTATCTTGTAAGACCACTAAATGCGTCGCCAGTTTCACCTCTTCAGGCGCTTTCAGCACAGAAGCACTGACTTTCTCATTCAGTGTCTCTTCAGACTTCGCCAGAATGTTAGAAACGCGCTTATTCGCGGCTGCCAGCGCTGTCGCTTCGTCCAATGTACGGAAATGAGTGACGGCTTTAACGCGGGCATCGAAATCAGCGGGTTGGGTTGGACGACGGGCCAGCACAGCTTGAATGGTATCAATGCTGTAACCCTGCTCCTGATACCAGGCACGGAAACGGCCAAGCATAAACTCCACTACTTCATCGATGACTTTGGTATTCGTCAGCTTGTCACCATACAGACGAACCGCTTCTTCTGTCAGTGCCTGCAAATCCAGCGGCAGTTTTTTCTCAACGATAATACGCAAAGCACCCAGCGCAGCACGACGCAGCGCAAACGGGTCTTTATCGCCTTTTGGATGCTGACCAATGCCAAAAATACCCGCCAGAGTATCCATTTTGTCCGCAATGGCTAACGCACAAGAAACGCCGGAAGAAGGCAATTCATCACCGGCAAAACGCGGTTGATACTGCTCATTCAGTGCCAGAGCAACCTCTTCCGCTTCACCGTCATAGCGGGCGTAATGCATCCCCATCACACCCTGCGTATCGGTGAACTCAAATACCATGTTGGTCATCAGGTCACATTTAGACAACAGGCCCGCACGGGTAGCATGATTAACATCAGCGCCGATCTGCTCTGCAATCCAGCCAGCCAGCGCCTGAATACGATCCGTTTTATCACGCAAAGTACCAAGCTGTTTCTGGAATAGAACCGTTTCTAACCGAGGTAGATTATCTTCCAGACGCTGTTTACGATCCGTCTTAAAGAAGAATTCTGCGTCAGCCAAGCGTGGACGAACCACCTTTTCGTTACCAGAAATAATTTGTTGCGGATCAGAAGAATCAATGTTGGTGACAAAAATAAAGTTCGCCATCAACTTGCCGGCATTGTCATAAACCGGGAAGTATTTCTGGTCCCCTTTCATGGTATAAACCAACGCTTCTGCTGGCACTTCGAGGAATTTCTCTTCAAATTTCGCCGTCAGCACAACCGGCCATTCAACCAGTGAAGTGACTTCTTCCAACAGGCTATCACTAATATCCGCAATGCCGCCCAGTTGAACAGCGGCTTGTTCCACATCCTGTTTGATGAGTGCCTTACGGGTTTCATAATCTGCGATCACTTTACCGCGTTGCTGCAAAATCGCAGGATACTGTTCCGCGTTCTCAATCGTGAATTCAGGCTCACCCATAAAACGATGACCACGAATGACACGCGCGGATTTGATGCCCAGAATGTCACCTTCAATCAGTTCATTACCTAACAACATCGCAACGGTATGCACCGGGCGAACAAACTGAGTCTCTTTATCGCTCCAACGCATTAATTTAGGTATCGGCAATTTACTCAGAGCATGGCTGACCATATCCGCCAGCAGCTCTTTTACACTGCGGCCCTTAACCAGCGCACGATACAGTAACCATTCGCCTTTATCTGTCACCAACCGTTCAGCCTGAGAAGCCGTAATACCGCAACCACGGGCCCAACCTTCAGCCGCTTTTGTCGGTTTACCTTCCGCATCAAATGCCTGAGCAATCGCCGGACCACGTTTTTCCACTTCACGGTCAGCCTGCGCTTCATCCAGATTGACTATTTTCAGCGCCAGGCGGCGCGGAGAGGCAAACCAGTTCACTTCACCATGAGCCAAATTAGCGTTATCCAGTTCTGCCGCAAAATTAGCTGCAAATGCTTCAGCCAGTGAACGAAGAGCCTTCGGCGGCAACTCTTCTGTGCCGATTTCCACCAGGAAAGTCTGTTGAGTCATGACAGCCTCTTAGTTCTGATTCTTTTTACACATAGGAAAGCCCAATGCCTCACGGGAGGCATAATAAGCTTCTGCAACAGCTTTGGTCAGGGTGCGGATACGCAGGATATAGCGCTGACGTTCAGTCACCGAGATAGCTTTACGGGCATCCAGTAAGTTGAATGTATGACCCGCTTTGAGAATACGTTCATAAGCTGGCAGAGGTAGCGGTGTTTCCAGCGCCAATAAATCCTGAGCTTCTTTTTCATATTGTTCGAAACAGGTAAACAGGAAATCGACATCCGCATATTCAAAGTTATAAGTAGATTGTTCTACTTCATTTTGATGATAAATGTCGCCATAAGTGGTTTTACCCAGCGGACCATCGCTCCAAACCAGATCATAAACACTGTCCACGCCCTGGATATACATTGCCAGACGCTCAAGACCATAAGTGATTTCACCAGTGACTGGTTTACATTCAAGGCCACCTACTTGCTGGAAGTAAGTGAATTGAGTCACTTCCATGCCGTTAAGCCACACTTCCCAGCCCAAGCCCCAAGCGCCCAATGTCGGGTTTTCCCAGTTATCTTCAACAAAACGGATATCGTGAACCGTCGGGTCCAACCCCAACTCTTTCAGAGAACCCAGATATAATTCCTGAATATTGTCTGGCGACGGCTTAATAATGACCTGAAACTGATAGTAATGTTGTAAGCGATTCGGGTTTTCACCATATCGGCCATCCGTTGGACGACGGGAAGGTTGCACATAAGCCGCAGCAATTGGCTCCGGGCCAAGTGCACGCAGGCAAGTTATTGGATGAGAAGTACCAGCGCCGACTTCCATGTCCAATGATTGGACAATGGTGCAGCCCTGGCGCGCCCAATAATCCTGTAATGTCAGGATCAGCCCCTGAAAGGTCTTGGTATCAAACTTTTGCATGTTGGATCCGCACGCGATACATATGAATTTGAAAGGAAGTTGGTCAGTATACCCTTTGACCTTAAGATATACAGCCCTGAATTCGCTCTCAATTCCGCCCTGAAATAAAAAAATCTTAATCTAGCTATTTTACTTGTATGTATATACAGTTAAAGTACAGTCAATTATTAACCATCAACATCGGGAATCATCATCATCATGGAACTAACACGTTGTAATTGGGTAACCTCTGATCCTGAATATCTGGCTTACCATGATAATGAATGGGGAAAACCACAAAAAGATAGCCAGAAGCTGTTTGAAATGATTTGTCTAGAAGGCCAGCAATCCGGGCTGTCATGGCTGACTATCCTGAAAAAACGCGAAGGCTATCATCGATGCTTTCATCAGTTTGATCCGGTAAAAATTGCCGTCATGGATGAAAATGATGTGGCACGGCTGATGCTCAATCCCGCTATTGTCCGCAATCGCGCCAAAATTAACGCCATTATCAACAATGCGCGGGCATATCTTAAAATGCAACAACAGGGTGAGGTATTCAGCACCTTTATCTGGCGTTTTGTTGATAACAAACCGATTATTAATCAGTGGAAAACCATCACAGAGGTGCCGGTAACAACAGATCTCTCAGATGAGTTATCACAAGCACTGAAAAAAAGAGGGTTCAAATTTATCGGCAGTACCACTTGCTATGCATTTATGCAGGCGACAGGCTTAGTCAATGACCATATAACTGACTGTTTATGTAGAAAATAAATTCAGTGAATTACAATAGTCCCAAGATTAACACCAAGAATAAAACTGGATATTGACCAAACATTTAGCTCTTTATTTTAAATGTTAAATTAAATGCCATATTAAATAATTAATAGTCATAATTTTCCAGATTGCACCCCGATAATGCGAAGGGTATGGTGTTATTTCTTCTAATCTAAATAACACACCGACAACGAATACGGCTATGATTTTTTCTCAATTCGGTAACAAGTTTACACAAGACGCAGGTATAACCCGCCTGATGAATGACCTTAATCAAGGGCTGAGGACTCCCGGCGCAATTATGCTGGGCGGTGGTAATCCGGCACATATCCCAGAAATGGATGACTATTTTCAGCAATTACTGACTGAGATGGCCGCAAGCGGCCATCTTACGGAAACACTATGCAACTATGATGGTCCTCAGGGTAAAGATACGCTAATTCGGGCATTGGCAGAGATGTTGCGCGAAAAACTTGGCTGGGAAATTAGCACACAAAATATAGCCCTGACCAATGGCAGCCAGAGCGCATTTTTCTATCTGTTTAACCTGCTGGCCGGGCGCAGTGAAGATGGATCTACCCGTAAAGTACTATTTCCACTGGCGCCGGAATATATTGGCTATTCCGACTCAGGGCTGGATGAAGGCTTATTTGTTGCCAATAAACCCAATATTGAATTATTGCCGGCAGGTCAGTTCAAATACCGTGTTGATTTTGATCATCTCAATATTACCGACGATATTGGCCTGATCTGTGTTTCTCGCCCAACTAACCCAACAGGCAACGTCATCACTGACGAAGAATTGCAACGGCTGGATTATCTCGCTCAACAGCACCAAATTCCGCTGCTAATTGATAATGCTTACGGCGTACCCTTCCCAGGCATTATTTTCAGCGAAGCCACGCCATTGTGGAATCCCAATATTATTCTGTGCATGAGCTTATCCAAATTAGGGCTGCCCGGCTCCCGCTGCGGGATTATTATTGCTAACGATAAAATCATCAATGCCGTCAGTAACATGAACGGCATCATCAGCCTTGCACCAGGCGGCGTTGGGCCAGCAATGGCGCTGGAAATGATCCGACGCAATGACCTTCTTCGCCTGTCACAGGAAGTCATCCGCCCGTTCTATCAACAACGGGTTCAGGACGTCATTCATATTATCCGTCGTTATCTGCCGGCAGAACTTTGTCTGATCCATAAACCAGAGGGCGCCATTTTTCTGTGGCTGTGGTTTAAAAACCTGCCGATAACAACAGAAACGCTTTACCACAGGCTGAAAAAGCGCGGTGTGCTGATGGTCCCAGGCCACTATTTCTTCCCAGGGCTCGAGCAAAACTGGCCACATGCTCACGAATGTATGCGCATGAACTATGTTCCTGATCCAGAAAGTATCGAAAAAGGGATTGCGATTCTGGCGGAAGAGATTGAACTGGCACATCAGAAAGTCGCCTGAAACCAGCAATAAAAAAGCTCCTGCATGAAAATGCGGGAGCCAAATGACAACGAGGACTTTTACATGATTATTATCAGAATTTGTAGAGTGCTTGGTGCAAAGAAGAGAAAGAAACATTCCTTGTCTGTTCCCTCTCCTTCAGCAGTATCTATTTAATCAAAAAACTCTCAATCTAATAGCTTGAATAGGCCGGTTTTTGTGCGTTTACTGATGGCTAATGCAAGAGTGCATTATGCATTAATGAGACTTTCAGCTGATATGCCAAATTGCTTATTCAATTTCCGAATCATTGGTAGTGTTAGATTGCGCTTACCGTTTAATATTTCATAAACACGATTAACCCGACCTATTGCTGGTTCAAGATCTTTCGCTGTGAGGCCCATCTGATCCATACGGAATTTTATAGCCTCAATAGGGTTTGGCGGGTCAATCGGGAAGTGTTCAGTCTCGTAAGCCTCAATCAGCAAAACCATAACTTCCATATAATCAAACTCGGGAGATCCAATTTCAGGCTGATTATCAAACAATGGAGAAACGGCTTTTAAAGCTTCCTTATAATCCTGTTCTGTTCTGATAGGTTTAATATTCATAGCTTACTCCGGCTCAATTGTGTTGGCGTCTATCGCATCATATTGCTGATGTGTTCCAACAAATTTCACATACAACCAGCCAATCGGATAAAAAATAGAAACAATTAAGCGATAGTCGTTACCTTTGATATTAAATACCACGCGATTATTTTTTAGAATACTCGCGTTGCGGTATTGCGATTTAATCTCCCCCGGGGTTTTCCAACTGGCTTTTTTAGCTTCATCAACCCAGGCTCTAAGTGGTTGCTCGGCGTTGGGGTATGATTCCCAAAACGCTTTCAGTGTCGAAACAGAGATTATCTTCATGTGGAATATGATAGTCCCAATACGAGGCTTAAGGCAAGAAAAAGTCCCATTATGGGATAAATCTCTTAGCAAGAAGAACCTACCAGAAAACCACTCGTTCCATATTACTATATTTGGGCGTTAATCCCGCAGTACATGTTGACGGCGGCACGGCGATACTGTCACATAATACCTGCCTAGCCTTCTGACAGCACTTTTAGGTCTTTCACCTATAAAGCCCAAAAAAGAACCGCCAATACCTAACCTATTACTCACTGATTCTGTCAGAAACTGAACCGTCGTTATGTGGTTTAACCCACAAATTATAAGGGATTGTTGTAATATAGGGAAAGAGAGGACTTCTTGAAATAATATGACGGATATATAAAAACCAAATCAATTTTATACTTAAAAAGCATTTAAGATATAGACCACTTAAATCATTATGATGATTTGTATCATTCCTTAATTAATCAGAAGCACAGGAAAAAGTAGTGTTACATAAAAAATTCACTACTTTTTGGTATCAGTGCTATGGTCAATGTTGCGTGGCGTGATTATAGTGATAGCATAAAGGCTCTTAGCTAAGGAATTTAGGGGAATAAAAACTACCCAACAAACCAACGCAAGAGCGAAATATTCCGGCTGTTTGACCATACGAGATCAATAGAACCAATGAAGAGTAATAAATTAATTCTATTTTGCGTCACATTAGGATGGCTGTTAACCAGCGGGTGCACGAGCATTATGACCCATTCAGGGCCTAGCCTTGGTTATTATTCCGGCGCAAAAACGAATATTGAAATGCTGAAAGATAACGACACTGGCTGGGTAATGAAGCCACTATTAGCAATTGATCTGCCTTTTTCTGCCCTGCTGGATACCATTTTATTACCTTATGACTATATAAAATCTGATGAGGATCAATCAGCAAGTTCACCAAAAGAACGAATTGAAAAAATAAAAAACACACAACACCAGACCAAAACCAACTAATAATTCGTTCCGGTTTATTTATTGCCACCAGTAAATAGCAAACTGGCGGCAAATATATTTATTTTATTCCTGTTTCCACCAGGAAAATTTGCATATAACCATCAACTTCACGCATAAATGCAATATAATGGCTATCCGGTGAAATCACAACCGCATCCGCAGAAGGCGCCTGTTCAGTACGCTCAGTCAGTCGCTGCATCTGCCCATTTTGCACATCACACAACATCACGCTGTTATCGCAAATAAAAGCAACAAACCGACCGCGGCCCTCCCAACTAAAAGCAGATTGAATACCACAATTTCCCCTCGTTATTTGACGAGGTTCTCCACCATTTGGCGATATTGTCCACAATTGCACAGTGCCATTGTCATCTTTCATCAGGAAACCAATCTGTTCACCATCCGGTGAAGCACGCAACCAATGACGTGGGTTATTCACTACCCCCGGCCAGCGTTTGTGACAGGTAAATGTCAGACGACGCTGCATTACACCGGCAGGCGGCGCCGGTAACGTTGTTTCTGTACCTTGCAACGGTTTTTCCCCTGCTATTGCATAATCAGCATCCTGTTCAGGCAGATCAACGACATAGACTTCCGGTACTTTTTCTCCTGTTGCAGAAATGGTATCGCCAATAAATGCCAACGCCCAACGCTGCCGGTTGCCATCAGCCCTATGATATCCAGCCTGACCTATCCAACACTCTTCATAGGCGCGATTAATATCATCACTACCCGGCTCCGGATGAGAAGTTGTACTACTGACTAGAACGGAGAAATGACTGCCATCATATTCACGGGGATGCTGTTTAGAGGATTCAACCGATTTTAAGGGCACAGCAACTGCGATATTACGCAAATCCAACACGGGATCAAGCTTATGCATAACATGGTCGTTATAAGTAAAACTCAGACGGCTACCATCCGGGCTGAATACATGAACGTGACTTCCTCCACGCAACGCTCCCGGTGTATAGGGCGCAGTAATATCCATTGCATCCAGAGTGACAGCCTTTCCGGGTGACTCTTCACTGACAATCACCCCTCGCCGGTGATGGAAACCATAATGCCATTGCTCATCCGGGCATTCAGGCCCATGAATAAAAGCATACCGGACAGGTTCTGTTGGGCTGACTGTCACTACGCCAACATGAGCACCCTCTGTTGCCTGATAGATAATATCTATTTTGCCACTTTTCACATGAATTTTTTCTATCGTTAAACCGGTAAAAGAGGCGCCATGAGGACGAACATCATAAGCTAACCATTGGCTATCTGGCGTCCAAACATTGATATTGGTAAGCTGGTGGCTGCGATTGTCAAACGTGATTTGCCGTTCCTGAAAGAGCACTTTATTATCCTTATGTCAGGCTTTCGAATAACTATTACTAATCCAAAATGGATAAAGCGAAAAAATTTCAGTCGAGACTTTACCATTTCGACATTACTCTTACCTTTTTTACGCTGCGCACATCAAATAATCTATGTTACTGAGTGTCCTTTATATCATTGGTATTACTGCTGAAGCCATGACTGGGGCTTTAGCCGCAGGCCGCCGCAAAATGGATATGTTCGGCGTAATTATTATTGCTTCAGTCACGGCCATTGGCGGTGGTTCCGTTCGGGACATACTGCTTGGGCATTACCCTCTCGGCTGGGTCAAACATCCTGAATATATCGTAACCGTCGCCTGTGCCGCAGTGATCACCACCTGGGTTGCACCGATGATGAAGCATTTGCGCCGCCTGTTTCTGATCCTTGATGCCATTGGCCTGATTGTCTTCTCCATTCTTGGCGCACAGATTGCACTGGATATGAACTATGGCCCGATAATTGCTTCCATTGCCGCAGTTATCACCGGTGTTTTCGGTGGCGTACTGCGCGATATGCTGTGTAATACCATTCCATTGGTTTTCCAGAAAGAGATCTATGCGGGTGTCTCCTTTACCGCAGCCTGGTTATACATTGGTTTACAACACACGCCTCTACCACAAAACGGCATTATTCTGATTACCTTGATCGCAGGTCTGACAGCAAGACTGATTGCTATCCGCTACCGCCTTGGATTACCGGTCTTTAATTATGAGCACTCCGATCACTGAACCATACCAACGGGGTTAACCACGACCCCGTTTTCCCGGTCAAAACCCGTTATCCCTGCTACTGACAGTTTATCTGCAACCATTTTAATCTGCGCGTCATTGATAAAATCAGACAATTTTTTCAATTGCCCAGCAGTGAGCTGTTGTTTTAACTGTGCTCCGGCTAATTTCTGCTCCAGTTGCTGCCAGCGATCAACATCGTCAGACAGCTTAGCCATATAAGGCACCCCAATACCTTTCATCCAATAAGAAAAAGGCTGATTTTTTGCCTTGCTGAATTGTGAATAAAGAGCCTGTGCTCGTTTATCTCCGATTCCCGGTAAGGCCGCCATTTGTTGAACTGAAAGTGTTAACCAACCGGTTAAATCAGTGACTAATTTTTGTTCAGTCAAAATTGTCCAACTACCGCTACTGACACCTGTCATGTGCAGATTTTCACCAAGCCATTTCAGTCGTGCATTAAACTGTTGTTCACAACCCGCCATTAACGTCAGACAACTCAGCGCATGATAACGCTGCTTATCCGGCGGCTGAATATCCTGACGCTCTTTAATCCGCCACGCCACTTGATCTAATTTCGGGATACCATGACCGGCTAGTGTAAGAGTCACCCGATCCCCCGGCAACACATCCAACTGTTGCCAACGACGGACTGAACCAATATTGACTCGGCTGACTTGTCGGTCATCCAGTTTTACCTTATCCAGCCCAAGCACAACTGAGATTTTGCCCGTCCTGCCAATGGTAAAATTGACTTCCCTGACGTGTGTAACCTGATGGCGTAAAGGGTGTTTCCATGCCACAGCCCAACTGTTAGATCCAGACCGCCACTGATTTCCTTTAGGTTCAATTTCCTGTTTCAGCACGATACCGTCTGTAGCGAAAGGCATGGGTTGTTCAAAATAGTGCATCCGCAGTTTCTGTACCTGTTCTGGGTTCTCTATTTTATGGCTATAGCGAAGCACCAATGGAAAGCCCATATTCGCCAGTTTCTGCAATTTACTTTCCATATCTACAGGGCCATCCGGCCAGCTCCAGATAAACAAACCTACTTGCTTTAATTCTGGCGAATGCTCCTTGCGCATCATCAAACCCGCAACACGATTACGGGCGCCATCACTGCCGGATAATTGTTGTCTATGCCCCTCTTTATGCAGAAAAAGCTCTCCTTGCAACACCATATAAGGCGGTGCATTTTCTATATTCTGCTGAATACCGGGAATATGTCGGCTTTTCGCTGTCCAATCTATGCCTTCAGAACCATTACCTCGGCTGATTAATGAAACTAATTTTCCTTTCTGGTAAACCACTGTTACCGCCACGCCATCAATCTTTGGCTGTAACCAGACAGGTAATCTGCCCTGCAACCATCGGTTAATTTCCCGTTCGTCTTTTAGTTTACTTAATCCAGTATGAGCAACTGGATGAACCAGCTTATTATCGGGAAAAACTGCCACAGGAAAATCCGAATGAGGCGCTTGTTTCAGGCAGAGTTGCCAATGAATTAGCTCCGCCATTAATTGATCATAAACTTCATCATCGATCTCGCTGATCCCTTTCTGACGATAGAGTTGATCCCATTGAGCCATCTGTTGCATCAGACTTTTTGTTTCACGTTGTAATTTGTCTTGCGACCATGCAGGGCAATCTTTCTCTGTATCCAATGTCTCAGCCGCAACTATCGGCGCACTGAAAATAATGAACAGGATTAATATCAATAAATTAAGCATCCGTTGCTCCCTGGCTATCCATGCATAACGGCAAAATAGAGGATAAAGAGAGGCTGTCCAAGGCTGAAATAATAACTTTGCGAAGCGGTTCGAAGGAATAACTTCCTGAAATCCCAAGGTAACGAACTTTTTATATACTGCATAGAGCGGATATCACGGTGAAAATCTGATTCATTTAACTATTTGTTGCATTGCAATTAATAATTAAATTCTAAGTCTTTCAAGAAGCAGGATACTTGATTGTTTTTCCGTTACCCATCATACTTATGCGCATACTTTTGCGCATAGGAGTAAACACCATGAATACCGTTACCTCTCCCCGTAACAGCACCAAAAGAAGCACCAACGTGTACCTGACAGCTTCACTGGTCGATAAAGCCCGTAGTATGGACATGAATCTCTCAGCAACACTAGATATCCTTCTGGCGCAGACTATAAAAGCTAAACAGGATGAGAGAGAGAAAGAGAAAGAAGATATGCAGGCTATGAACATATTCATGGCGAAAGCTGGAATGCTTACAGACGATGAATTTTTCGGGAGCCTGTAATGCCACAGCAATTTGATGTGTATCGTAATCCATCGGCCAAAACAAACAGGCTTTGGCCGTTTTACCTTATTATCCAGAATGATTATTTTGATGATTTAACAACAAGGATTATTGTTCCTCTAGTATCTAAAAATGACATTAGCCTCAACCAGAAAAGAATCACCCCTCAGGTGGTCATTAATAATAATAGTTATTATATATTTACACCGGCAATAACGTTTCTGGATGCAAAAAAAATCAACAAATCAGATTTTGTATGCAACGTAGCCTCATCCAGAAATGAAATTATCTCAGCCCTCGATGCCATCATAACGAACACCTGAACCCGCAAAGAGAAGAAAGATAACCAGAACCGTCAGACCCCTTCGTGCGGAGAATGTAAAAAATACCCGCTCAATCAGGGCAATTTTTCTCTGTATTCAATGTTTCAGCCGCAATTATCAATGTACTGAAAATAATGAACAGGATTAATATCAATAAATTAAGCATCCGTTGCTCCTTGGCTATCCATGCATAACAGCAAAATAGAGGATAAAGAGAGGCTGTCCAAGGCTGAGATAATAACTTTGCGAAGCAGTTCGAAGGAATAACTTTCTGAAATCCCAAGGTAACAAACTTTTTTATATACTGCGTAGAGTGGATATCACAGTGAAAACCTAATTCATTTAACTATTTATTGCATTGCAATTAATAATTAAATGCATATGCTACTCTAAATATACCCTATGGATTTCAAGATGGATCGCGGCGGCAAGGGAGCGAATCCCCGGGAGCATAGATAACTCTGTGACCGGGGTGAGTGAATGCAGCCAACAAAAAGGCAACTTGAAAGATAACGGGTATACTTGCATATAAATAACTCAGGAGAGCATTTATGGTCACAGAAACAATCGATCATTCCACACTAAATCGGCTGGTTGAAGCCGGCGCTGTTAACTCGGTACATGTGGTAGGCCATAACGATGGATGGACTCTGATGGTGAAATATGGCGCGGTAGAGCGTCCTCTGATTGCCCAGCGCAGTCGCCAAGTACGCCTGTTTAAACGACTGGAAACCCTTGTCACTTATCTTAAAGACATAGGCATTGCACAGTTCAATGTAGATGCAGCCAATTATAATCTGGGTACACCAACGAAAACGGCCCGTCCAGACCGTGCAGAAGCCCTGAAACGGGCGCATAAGGCTGCTGCCTATGATGCATGGTTCCGTCAGCAAGTTCAGGCAGCTATCGATGATCCCCACCCCAGTGTTCCTCATGAGGAAGTTAAAGCACGGTTTGCAGCCAAAAAAGCGGCCCTACGTAAGGAGATATAATGGAGCTGGAATGGAAGCCAATGGCTTTGGCTGATCGTGAGGCTATTATGGAATATATCGCGCTGGATAATCCGCTGGCTGCAATTGAACTGGATAATGAATTTGAAGTAACGGCAGAAATGGCCTGCCAACATCCCAATATGTATAAACCTGGTAGGGTAAAAGGGACACGGGAGGCTGTCGTTCATCCCCATTACGTGATGATCTACCAGGTTCGGAGAAACCTTTTACAGGTACTCAGAGTGTTACATACCGCCCGGCAATGGCCCTAGCTATTCACGGTGATAAAATTTTTCTTACCTTGTTTCTGATATATACCCTATGGATTTCAAGATGCATCGAGACGGCAAGGGAGCGAATCCCCGGGAGCATAGATAACTCTGTGACCGGGGTGAGCGAGTGCAGCCAACAAAGAGGCAACTTGAAAGATAACGGGTATATCCATCTAGCTGCGAGCTGGCGCTAGAACGATCATAGCGCCTGAATATGTCATCATGTAAAAAATACCCGCTCAATCCGGGCAATTTTTCTCTGTATTCAATGTCTCAGCCGCAATTATCAATGTACTGAAAATAATGAACAGAATTAATATCAATAAATTAAGCATCCGTTGCGCCCTGGCTATCCATGCATATCAACAATCTCCGCCACCAGTGGTTTTCATCGAAAACAGATTCTTGACAACTTACAAACTTATCATATAAGATAAGATTAAGGGCAATGTTGAATATGAACTGGAACATTGAACTCTATGATGGCGTCGAGGATGCAATCCTCAATATGCCACCCAGAATTCAGGCTCGCATGCTAAGTCAATGGGAAAAGGTCTATTCGAGATTCGCGCCAAAGCGCAAGAAGGTCTAGGACGCGGATTGTTTTGCTATCTACAAGGTTCAAATATCATTGTCCTTCATGCGTTTATTAAGAAAAATCAGAAGATATGTGACTGCTCCCCGCCGTAAACGGCGAGTCTTCCCACTTCTCAGGCCGCAACCGTCTGTGTGACGGATTTACGCTGGCCTCCATGGGCAGAAACGACGAGTCCCGCCGTCTGTAATTCCAGTATGCCCTTGCGCCGGATG